>NZ_CP040755.1:2119674-2422485 GCF_024585285.1 Colwellia sp. M166 | reverse complement strand
GGCAATAAATTTCTTTAATTCTATATCACCAAGATATATCAATGCATGTTTTAATGAGGTTATTTCTTGGCTTCTTCCGTAGCAAGGATTATTGATAAAGCGTAATAATTTATATGTTAGGCCTGGATCTGAGCTAAAGATCTCTCCCATAGTGTCAAAGTTTAACTGTTCACAACTTGCATGACCTACTAACTCTAAAATCTTTTGTTTTGTACTCGTCACTTTCTTTTGTTTCAGCATTTCGGGCTTGGCAAAGAAATAACCTTGAAATAAGGTGAAACCCAGTAGTTTTGTTTGTTCAAACTGTTGTGCTGTTTCAACTTTTTCAGCAAGTAAAGTTATTTTTGAGTTATTAATTGTCCTAATAAACTTACTGATTGCGAGCATTGAGTGTTGTAATACATCTATCTTTAATAGATTAATATAAGGGAAAAAACGTTGCCATTTTGGATCAAAGTCGTGGTCATCTAAGGCAAGTATATAGCCTTTTTCGGAGAGCTGTTTACATGCAGATAACAAGGCATCGCTGGCCGGAACATCTTCTAATATTTCTATGACAACTGTACTGGGATCTAAGAAACTGGGAAAATCGTTAATCAGTGTATTGGAGTGAAAGTTTATATAGGCCGGTAAATTATTGGTAATATTTTCTACACCTAAGGTTAAGTGATTATTACTTAATATATTGGATGTAGCTTGATCGGGGTCTATATCTGGAAAGCAATTACTCTCACCATCCCTAAAAAGTAACTCATAAGCAACAACGCTTTGATTTAAATCTAATATCGGTTGTCTGGCAATAAATGAATACATAAGACCTCTAATTAATGCCGCTATAATAAATTTTAAAAAGCGAAACTTTATTACTTATATATCTTGTGGTTATATTTTACAATAAGGCATGACACAAAATAGCCGAATTGCAATATCAGGCTAACTTTTGGATGTTACTCATGGTCATGTATTTTAAGAAAATTTTAAAGTGAGTGACAAAGTTTAACAAATTATTCATCGAAAAGTTGAAAGAGGGTGTTGTTTCCCCCTGTCTTCTAAGCTACTGTTGGCTTATAAAGTCGTGGTGGTAGGGGATTTATGTTATCATTGCGAACTAGATTAGATTAGATAGAGGAGTTTTTAAATGAGTGAATCAATGCAATCAATGGCGTTAACTGTTCCACAAAGTGGCAGCATTGAGGCATACGTGCAATCAGCTTATAGCATTCCGATGCTAACCGCTGAGAAGGAGCGTGAGTTAGCAACTCGTTTATATTCTGAAAATGATTTAAAAGCGGCGCAAGAATTAATTATGTCGCATCTTCGTTTTGTTATTCATGTTGCTAAAGGTTATGCCGGCTACGGTTTACCGCAAGCTGATTTAATTCAGGAAGGTAACGTTGGCCTAATGAAAGCTGTTAAACGCTTTAACCCTGAAGTAGGTGTTCGCTTAGTATCGTTCGCTGTACATTGGATTAAAGCTGAGATTCATGAGTTTGTGTTAAAAAATTGGCGCATTGTTAAAGTAGCGACCACTAAAGCACAACGAAAATTATTTTTTAATCTACGTAAAAACAAAAAGCGCTTAGGTTGGTTTAGCAATGATGAAGTTAACAATGTTGCTGAAACTTTAGGTGTCAGCACGAAAGATGTTTTGGAAATGGAATCTCGTATGAGTAACCAAGACCAAGCTTTTGAATTATCAACCGATGATGATGACAATGCCAGTGCGAGTACATATTCTCCTGCTCAGTATTTAGAAGATAAACAATCTGATCTTGCAACAGAAGTTGAAGATTCAAATTGGGAACAACATGCTAATAAGCGACTAAGCAATGCTTTAGTGAGTCTAGATGAGCGCAGCCAAGATATTATTCGTACGCGTTGGTTACATGACGATAAGTCAACGCTACAAGAGTTAGCCAATAAATATGAAATATCAGCTGAGCGTGTTCGACAGCTTGAAAAGAATGCTCTTGCTAAGTTAAAAGGTGCAATGGCAGTATAGCCTTGTGATATTTTATAAAAAACCGACTTTTGTCGGTTTTTTTACGTGTAAAATTTATTGTTATTGAGCTTGTTAATGTCAGCTGAAAACTTGTTATACCAATTCTAATAATAGCAATTTCTTCTCACTCAGTGAAATTTAAAAGCTTTAGCGGCACAGGTTCACCGTTCCCGACTGAACCTAAGTACATCCATGTTGGCAAGGCATTGATTGAAGAAAGTGGTTATAACTTTGTCAAAATCAATAACACCGACGGTAAGCCTTTTAAAATCAACCCTCGGGAGCTTGCCAGTGATTCGATAACCGCCGATAATTTCTTTCATATAGAATAACGATATTCAAAAAATGATCGTTGTTCTCAAACCGCTGGTAAGCGCTGAGAGAGAATAAACTTAATAGTTTTGGTATTAGTAATCCCATATGGGCTATAGCATTGATTAGTTGAAAGTATAAGTATTGCTTTGGTATCACTTTTTATTGTATAAAATATGAGCAATTAAGTTGAATAAGCTCTAGCCAAAAACTTTTATTTTGTTAGACTAACAGTACAAAAATAATACTAATAATAATAAATGGAATTTCCACCATGGAACCCAAGGCGAAGGAAAATATTCATGCGATACGTCAACACCCCAAATTAAAATCGCTACTTAAAAAGTATCGTCAACTTAAAACCATGCAATCTGGTTTATTACAACTGTCTGAATTAGCCAGTTCTGTAACCGATATGGATGCGTTTTATCACGCCCTTGAATCGGTAATTAAAACCTTATTGGTTACTGATAGTTTTCATATTGCACTGTTGAATAACTCGGATGAATTACAATTAGCCTACTGCCATAATCCGGTAGAAATGCGTTTACGTGAGCATGTTGATTTAGCTAACTGGCGAAAAAGCCTGACGGGTTTAGTGCTATTGCGCCAACAGCCAATGCATTGTTCAGCTAAAGTACGAAACGATCTTGCTAAAACAGATGAAATTGTCATGTATGGCTCAGTATGTGTAGATTGGCTTGGTGTGCCATTAAAGCGAGGCAAGCAAATCATTGGGGTTATTGCCTTACAAAGTTATGATGATAAATTGTATTTTTCTGAACGTGACTGTCAAATATTAGAATTTATTGCCGAGCATTTGATGACAGCAATCGATCGCGTGCGAAGTCGAGAACTACTCGAATCAAGTATTCGTCAGCGCACACTTAAGCTGACCCAGACAAATCAACAACTGCAGCGTGAAATAGTCGAGCGGCAATTAGCGGTTAAAACTCATCGAGTATTACTTAATATTTCAGAGTTAACGGCAAAGTCTCAAGCTGTTGAAAACTTTTACCAAGCACTACATCACGAAATTAATAAGTTACTGCTAGCCAAGAATTTTTATATTGCTTTACTCTCAGATGATAAAACTCAATTAGAGTTTCCTTATCATTGTGATGAAAAGTTACCACAACCAGAAACGCGAAAGCTCAGTAATGGCTTATCAGAATTAGCTATCAGAGAAGCAAAGCCTGTTTTGTTGAGTGCTAGAATGGTTTACACTTTATCGGCTCAAGGTGAAGTTACACAGTCTGCTTTTACGCAATATTATCCAGAGCGTGAGTTACCAAAGTCCTGGTTGGCCGCCCCTTTATCTGATCAAGGTGAAGTTTTTGGCGTTATCGCAATACAGCATTATCAAGATGAAGCTGCATATCACAGTAAAGATCTTGAGCTGATGCGTTTCGTTAGCCATCATATTTCTATTGAAATTTTACGACAGAGAGCGCAGCAACGAGCGTTACAAAGTCACGAAGCGCTGGAAAAAATGATCAATAAGCGCACACAAGAGCTACAAGCTACTAACCTTAATTTACGTATGCAAATTGAAGAGCGTCGAAAAGCGGAAGCACGTTTGTATCATGATGCTCACCATGACGCCCTAACTCAATTGCCCAATAGAGCCATGTTTGCCGATCGCTTAACCTATTCTATTCGACATTTGAAACGTTATCCTAAGCAACGATTTGCGGTTTTATTTATCGATTTAGACCGCTTCAAAATGATTAATGATACCTTAGGCCACCATGCCGGTGATCAGTTCTTAATTGAAATTTCACAACGCTTACGAGCTTGTGTGCGTGATAATGATATTTTAGCGAGGTTAGGTGGTGATGAATTTGTTGTACTTTTAGATTCATTACAATCATTGGAAGATGTTGAGGAAATTGCCTCTCGTATCATTGATTCAATTGCGCAACCTTTTGAACTTGATGGTCATACTTTGTATTCTAATGCCAGTATCGGCATTGCTCAAAGCCGAATGAGCTATAAAGATGCCAATGAAATATTGCGTGATGCAGATGCGGCAATGTATCAGGCTAAAAGTTTAGGGCGAGGCCGTTATGTGTTTTTTGATGACAGTATGCGTGAGCAACTTATCGCTAGCATGACACTTGAGCAAGAACTAAGACAAGCAATACAAAGTAAGCAATTTGAATTACATTATCAAAAAATTTCAGACTTAAGTTCAACAAAAGCGCTTGGCTTTGAAGTGCTGTTGCGCTGGCAACATCCGACCAAAGGTTTGCTGACCCCGAGTGAGTTTCTTTTTATGGCGGAAGAAACCGGCATGATTTTAGAGATTGAAACCTGGGTCATTGAAGAAGTATGTTTGCAGTTAAAGCTTTGGAAGCAATCAAAAGAGTATGAACATACTTATATTGGTGTCAACTTATCTGGTCGGCATTTAACGCAAGCTAATCAATTAGCAAAATTAATTAATTTAATCAGGGGTAATACTCTTGAGCCTGAACGGCTGATTTTAGAATTTAATGAATCAGCTTTTACTCGGCATACTGAATTGGCATTAAAAGGTTTGCGAAAACTGAAAAAGCTTGGTGTTAAGTTGGCATTGGATGATTACGGTGCGGGTTTATCATCTTTTAATTTTTTACATCATTATCCGTTTGAGTTTATTAAACTTGATCGTAGCTTTGTTCGTAGCTTAAATCATAATGAAAAAAACTTGTCTTTAGTTAAAGCTTTGCATGAATTGGGGACAAACTTTGGTTATCGATTAGTGGCAGAAGGTATTGAGTCTGAAGCTATGCTTAAGAAATTACAACATGTCGGTTGCGAGTTTGGCCAAGGCTATCATATTAGCCGACCAGCCAAAATAGTTAGGGCTAAAATAGAGGATAATGTAATCGAGATGTATCGAGCATAACCTCAAGCTCAAGACGTTTAACCTTTGTGAAAAAAGCCTTCAATACGAAAGGCAATACCAGGTGTTGTGTGGTAGTTTTCTTGCTCAGGAAACTCGATAAAAGGTTCTATTTCAAAAAATAGCCAATCACGTAGCGCATTAAAGCGATAACGATAGCCCAAAGTGTATTTATCAACGACAAAACCACGTGCGCCATTGCGCTCACCTTCAGCTTGTAAACTTAATACGGTTGCGGTAGTGTGATCGATTTGATCAAGTTTATAAAAACCGTGTTTCCAGCGAATACCGCTAAAGTCGGCTGAGCCTCGAATACTATAATTAATCCGAAATAGCGATTTATGATTTAATTGATAATCATATTCCAATAATAATTTAGCACCTAAACCATCATCTAAGTAGTAATATACCGAAGGCTCAAATAAGAAGCCTTGCTGCTCGCCGATATCGAAGCGACGTTTGTGTTTGGCTCGGACAAAAATATCGCCAGCGGAAATACCCAAACGATAATTCATTAAGCGGTTATTGTTTTTATCTTCGGTATAATTCAGCGCCAAAGAGAACTTTTCGTCTTCGGTTTTCGAGTTGGTGTTGGTAGACTCTAGTGGCAAATTGTTCAATTCTTCGTCATCTTCATCGGATAGTACGACACTGACCTTATCTTGCAGGTGCGGTAATTTAACCCGTACACGAAATCGGGGTTTTACTTCACTCCAGTCACGGCTTTTCGGCAGCCAAGCAAAGCGAATTTTTGCTGTGGTTTTTGGCTTTTGTTGTTCACTGCCATCTGCGATAAAAAAACTATCAAACCATTGCGCAGATTGATAAACGGAATTGGAAACCGTTTCATGCAATCCTTGCATCCAGTGCTCATCTTTTTCTTCAGCGGCTTGTTTTACTTCTTGCGAGGAGTAAGCTTGTGCTGAATTTGCAAATGCAAAGTAAAAGAACACTAGGCAAATATGCCAATAACACTTATTTTTACCATACATTTCTATCAAAATTTGTTTTACCTCATTATTTAGCATATCAGTTGGTGATTTTTTTTCTATAAACTTTATAATGAAATCAATTAAATTATAGGGGATTTTTATGGGTGGTATAGGTATTTGGCAATTATTAATTGTCGCAGTGATTATTGTGTTGTTATTTGGTACGAAAAAACTCCGTAATTTGGGCTCTGATCTGGGCTCGGCAGTAAAAGGGTTTAAAAGTGCGGTAACAGATGAAACTGCAAAAAAAGAAGCCGAATCAACTAGCGATGATAGTTTGACGGATAAATCAGTAGAGCAGAGCAAAGTTGCTGAAAAAGAAAAAGACCAAGTCTAATGTTTGATATTGGTTTTTGGGAACTACTCTTAATCGCAATTATTGGCTTAGTCGTACTAGGCCCTGAACGATTGCCGGTAGCAATTCGTACCGTGCGTAACTGGATAAGTAGTATTCGCAGTTTTAGTGAGAGCGTTAAAAATGAACTTACTGAAGAGCTGCGTATCCAAGAACTGCATGCAAATTTAAAAAAAGCCGAGCAGACCGGTATGAAAGACTTGTCGCCGGAAGTTGCTGCTTCAGTACAATCGCTAAAAGAAGCAGCAGAAATGGTCAATAAACCATATCAAACCGCTGAAAAAACAACTGACTCTACAGAGAAAGTTGAGCAGCTAGCTGATAATCAAAATGAAAAGCAGAGTAAATGAGTTCAACAGTTAAGCAAAGCCACACCTTATTTGATCATTTGTTAGAACTGAGAACACGATTATTACATGCGGTGCTAGGTGTGTTGGTTGTTTTTTGTTCCTTGGTCTATTTTACCCAAGATATCTATCAATATGTTGCGCAACCGCTGTTGACTGTTATGCCAGCGGATACGCAAATGATTGCTACTGATGTAGCATCACCTTTTTTTACACCGTTTAAACTCACTATTGTTATCTCTATCTTTGTCGCAATGCCCTATATTCTGTATCAATTATGGTCGTTTATTGCGCCGGGTTTATATAAGAATGAAAAGCGCTTAGTTGCACCATTAATGTTTGGTAGTACCTTGCTTTTTTATGCCGGTATAGCTTTTGCGTACTATGTGGTATTTCCGGTGGTGTTCGCATTCTTTTCTTCGGTGGCACCCGATGGCGTCACTATTGCGACTGATATCAGTCGCTATTTAGATTTTGTTTTAAAATTGTTCTTTGCCTTTGGTGTCGCATTTGAGATCCCTATTGCGATTATATTGATGTGTTGGACTGGGGTCACTAGCCCCGATAGTTTACGAGCTAAACGTCCTTATATTGTGGTTGCTGCATTTGTTGTTGGCATGTTATTAACACCGCCTGATATTATTTCTCAAACCATGCTAGCTGTACCTATGTTACTGTTATTTGAAGTAGGTATAATTATCGCATCGCTTTATTACCGAGCAGATGAAGATGAAGAATCTGAACCAAAGGAAGAACAATAATGAAAAAAACACCGTTTATATCGTTAGTTATGCTAGGTTTGTTGTCATTAACGACACAAGCAGAGACGCTTAACGAAGGTTTAGTTAAATGTACAAAAATTCAAAACAGCTCAGCACGCTTAGGTTGTTTTGACGAACTAGCTAGTTCGGCAATAGTATCAACTGTGACAAGCAAAAAGTCAGCTAATGTAGTATTAACAGCAAAAGCAGAAATTAAAAAAACTTCATTGACATCTAAGGCGAATGACGAGGCAATCAAAGCGGCTAATTTTGGTGTTGAACACCTTAAGCATTCAACTGTTGCTAATGAAGATTTACAAATCGTTTTTACCATTGATAAATTAAGTAAAGATCAATACGGTAAATGGCGTATTACTTTTAAAAATGGTCAACAATGGAAGCAGATGGATAGTACATTTTTAAAAATTAAACTTGGCGATAGTGTATTGTTAAAAAAAGGCTTTATGAATGCCGTTTATTTGAAAAAAAACCAGCCTGATTCCAATAAAAAAATTAACATTAAACGTCTTAAATAAAAAACACAGGTAGCTTAACTTTGATTGATGTTGGGGTTAACTTAACTAATTCACGTTTTGATAAAGACCGCTCAGAGGTTTTGGCGCGAGCTAAAGCAGCCAAGATTAGTGCTATGTTAATCACAGGTACTAATCTTGCAGAAAGTAAACAGGCGATATTACAGTGTCGTCAAGACCCTCATTATTTATATTGTACAGCCGGTATACATCCACATGATGCTGATCAGGCAGATAAAAACTACTTAGAAACCCTATACCAGTTAGCACAACATGATTGTGTTAGAGCTATTGGCGAATGCGGTTTAGATTTTAATCGTAATTTTTCAACAGCAGAAAATCAGACTCGTGTTTTTCAAGGCCAAGTTGAGTTAGCACAACAGTTAAACTTACCGCTTTTTTTACATCAACGAGATGCTTTTCAAGTTTGGTTTGAAATTTTAAAACCTTATATTGATAAAGTTCCAGCTCTGGTTTCACACTGCTTCACAGGTAATAAAAATGAACTACTGCAGTGCTTAGATGCAGGGATGTATATTGGAATTACCGGTTGGGTATGTGACGAACGTCGTGGACAGAATTTGCGTGATATTGTGCCGTTAATCCCATTAGAGCGCTTAATGATTGAAACGGACGCGCCTTATTTGACGCCACGTACTATTCGCCCTAAACCTAAGAGTAGTCGAAATGAACCGAGTTATTTACCTTATATTGTTACTATGTTGGCTGAACTGTTTGATTGCAGTGAATCCGAGTTGATAAAGCAAACAACCATTAATAGTGAAAAAGTGTTTAATTTAAGTGTGAGCAATGCGTAGTTTATATTGGATTGTGGTTTTGAGCTTTCTGGCGTTAGTTTTGCCTATTGCTGTGAAGGCAGAGAGTGTACCTTTGGTCGCAATGGTCGAAGCCAATATGGCATTACCACTGCAGCCCTACATTCAACATATATTTATTGGTAGTGGGTTAATTTTAGCGTTGATGTCTTTTGCTTGGGCGCGTGCACTACGTAGTTACAGTATGGTTATCTTGGCATTATTCTTTGCTATAAAATCTTTAGGTATTTTGGTGACCGGTGGTGTTTCACTGTTGATGATATTTACTGAAAATCATCAATTATTAAAAATTGAAGGTTTATTACTTGCTTGCTTGTCACATCTTATTCTTTTTGCTTTTACCATTAAGTTTTACACACTAAAAAAATTCGAAGCTACATCTTATCAATTATTATTGCGCTTATCCTTTATCATGGTGCTTGCCGTGCCGTTAGCTTATTTTTTTACCCAGACACCTGTTTGGCTATTAACACAAACCTTAGTTAGCATTAGCTTGATCGCACTTTTGTATATCGTTAGAAAGGTTCAAGAACAACGCTTGTCAATGATATTTTCCCTGACACTTTTGGTGTCATTAAGCTTTAATTTTATTAATTATTTACTACATTATTGGCAGTTTTCCACTCAAGTCATTAACGGTCTTGATATGTTGGCTTTTTGGTTGATGGCGATTATGGTCACCTACTTAATGGGCCGTAAATACTATTACCACTTACGTGATGAAAAGTTAGCTCAGCAACAAGTTTTAGCAAGTGCTAGAGCCTCTGATCTTGCCCAGCAAAAACTATTGGCTCTACAAGAGGAAAGCCAAGAGCAGCTAGAAAGTCGTGTACAAGAAAGAACTTTAGAATTGAATATTGCTTTACAAGAACTCGAGGCAGTTAATCAAGAATTAAAAGAAAAAAACACCTTAGATGAACTCTCTGGGCTTTATAATCGTCGCTATTATGATCAAAAAATTATGGCGGAATTTAGACGTAGTCGTCGTAATTTAACGCCATTAAGTATTATTTTGATTGATATCGATCATTTTAAGCTGGTCAATGATAGTTATGGCCATTTAACTGGAGATAAGTGCATTGTCGAAGTGGCAAAGAGAATTAAATCCTTATTACGCCGCAGTACTGATGTCGGCTGTCGTTATGGCGGTGAAGAGTTTTGTTTAATTCTTCCTGAAACTGATGCTGAAGGTGCTTTAGCATTAGCGCAAGATATTTGTCAAAGTACTTATAAACAACAAATTTTTGATGATGATATTATTATTGATTTAACCGTAAGTTGTGGTGTTGCAACCTATCAACAAGAGCAAGGTGTGACGCCTGATATTATTTTCGCCAGTGCAGACAAAGCACTATATAAAGCTAAGCAAGCAGGTCGAAATCAAGTGCAAGTAAGCTTGCTAAGTGAAATTTAAACTATGATAGGAAATGAGTATGAATAACGTCTTTGGCCAATATCCCGCTCGTCGTATGCGCCGTATGCGCTCCGATGATTTTTCACGACGTTTAATGTCTGAGCATCAGTTAAGTGTTGATGATTTAATTTATCCCGTGTTTGTTTTAGAAGGCGAAAATCAGTGTGAGGCTATTGAGTCTATGCCGGGTGTAGAGCGTAAAAGTATCGATTTATTATTAGTAGAATGTCAGGAGTTGGTTGATTTAGGTGTGCCGGCTATTGCTATTTTTCCGGTCACGCCAGCAGATAAAAAATCCTTGATGGCAGAAGAAGCTTATAATACTGAGGGTTTAGCACAACGTACAGTACGAGCGGTAAAAGCAAAATTTCCAAGCTTAGGTGTGATCACCGATGTTGCTTTAGACCCCTTCACCACACACGGTCAGGATGGCATTATTGATGATAATGGTTATGTGCTTAATGAAGTAACGAAAGATATTTTGGTCAAACAAGCCTTGTCGCATGCACAAGCGGGGGCTGATGTTGTTGCCCCTTCTGATATGATGGATGGTCGCATTGGTGCGATTCGGGAAGAATTAGAGCAACACAATTTAGTTAACACTAAAATACTGGCTTATTCAGCCAAATACGCTTCAAGCTACTATGGCCCTTTTCGTGACGCGGTAGGTTCAGCAGGTAACATTAAAGGTGGTAATAAATTCTCTTATCAAATGGATCCTGCTAATAGCGATGAAGCGTTGCATGAAGTTGCACAAGATATTTATGAAGGCGCTGACATGGTGATGGTGAAGCCAGGCATGCCATATTTAGATATTGTGCGTCGTGTAAAAGATAATTTCAAAGTACCGACTTATGCTTACCAAGTGAGCGGTGAATATGCCATGCATATGGCAGCTATACAAAATGGTTGGTTAGCCGAAAAGCCTTGTGTAATGGAAGGTTTATTAGCATTTAAACGTGCAGGTGCTGATGGTATATTAACCTATTTTGCTAAGCAAGTTGCCCGTTGGTTAAAAGAAGAAGCACAGAAAAAATAGCGAATTTAGCTATTCATTTCCCGCTAGATTAATATTATTGTAAGGCCGTGCTGTATAGCGCGGCCTTATTATATCCAGCTAGATAAGTGCTCACTTAGTGCGATATGAGTATCATTAATACAAACAAAACTGATGTAGATATCGTCACCATTTTACATCAAGTAAATATTAGCACTTAATGTTTAGGGTATAACCTAAGCGGTTGAGGTGGACATTTTCTTGCTTTAACTCATCACTAATAAGTGCATGTTGCTTTAGCCATGTTGCTGATAAAAATAAATTCAGGCTTTTATCGTTTGCTGTTATCTGATAATTCGGCAATTTATCGTCTTTACGGCGACGGCATAATATAACGGCTAACCGTAGGATAATGAGCAACTTCATAGCGTACTTAGCATCTATCGACGCTTGCTGTTCAATAAGCGCCTGATTTATATCACCCTTGTAAAGGCTAACAAAGGTAACTAGGAGTTGACGATCTGATTGGCTAAAGCCAGCTAAATCTGCATGTTTAAGAATATAGGCGCTGTGTCGTTGGTGGTATTTGTATTCGAGCAATAAACCAATTTCATGTAAATCACAGCTTGCCTGTAATATTTCAAAGGCATTGTCGTTGGGCAAATCCCAAGTGTTTTTTAGCTGCGTGAAAATAATACTGACTTGTTGTTTAATACTTTGTGCGTGTTGTTGATCGACATGAAAGCGTTGAGAAAGTGCGCTAATTGTTCGTTGACGAATATTAATCGAGTGACTATCAGGTAACATTTCATAGAGCAAGCCCTCACGTAATGCACCACTTGAGAGGGTTAATTTCTCAATAGCAAACTGTTTAAATAAGGCAATTAAAATCGCTAACCCGCTGGCAATAACGGGACTTCTTTCTGTTGATAAACCAGGCAAGTTGATGTGACTTATATTATCAAAAGTTTGTAACTCTGCTTGCACCTGGTATAGAAAGTTTAATGAAATCACCGTAGGTTTGTGCTGATAAATTAATATTTCAGCTAATGCTTGCATGGTACCAGAGCCACCTAATACGCATTGCCAACCAATATCACAAAACTCTGTTTTTATTGCCTTGATAGTCAGCTCTGCGGCTGCTATAGCGCGAGAAAAATTATCAGCTGTGAGCGTACCCTCTGGAAAATATTGCTGATTGAAAGTGACGCAGCCCATGTTAAGGCTATGGGCTTTTTTTATGGTAAAACCATGGCCGACAATTAGCTCAGTACTGGCACCGCCAATATCTAAAACTAAACGTCTATCGGCACTGCAATTGGTATGTGCTACACCGAGATAAATATATTCAGCTTCAGCAATACCACTTAATAGACTAATACTATGGCCTAAAATAAGCTCAGCTTTGGTAATAAAGTCAGCTCGATTTACTGCTAGCCTTAGCGTAGCCGTTGCGACGATGCGAATATTGTTTTTGGGGATATCTTGTAGGCGTTCGGCAAAAAAGCTTAAACATTCTAAACCTTTTGCCATAGCTTGCTCAGACAAAATGTTATCTGAATTTAAGCCGGCGGCAAGACGTACTTTACGTTTTACTCTATCAACAACTTGCACGCTATCGGCAAGTTGTCGAGTAATTAACATATGGAAGCTATTAGAGCCTAGATCGACCACAGCATACAGAGCTGATGAAGTCTCCACTGAAGTGGTCGTCATTGTCTAACCGTTCCTTTGTGGCCTATTACCAGGGCTGCGACTACGATTTTGACCGCCATTGTGTGGTTTATGACGTCGTGGGCGTGGCTTGGGCTTAGGTAAGTCGGTCAATAAGGCTTCATGATCATACTTACTCACTGGTAAATCATGTTCAATATAGCTTTCAATGGCGGGCAAATTAAAGACATATTGCTCGCAGGCTAAACTAATTGCATGGCCAGTAGCACCGGCGCGACCGGTACGACCAATACGGTGCACATAATCTTCACAATCGTCAGGCAAGTCATAATTAAATACATGAGTAACGGCTGGAATATGAAGCCCACGTGCGGCTACATCTGTCGCAACTAAAATATCTAATTGCCCATCAGTAAACTGTTCTAAAATTTTCAAACGTTTCTTTTGGATCACATCACCGGTAAGCATACCAACACGAATATTATCAGCTTCAAGGTGGGCATGTATTTTTTCACAAACATGTTTTGTATTGGCAAAAATAATCGCCTTATCTGGCCAGTCTTCTTCAATTAAGGTTTGCAGCAAAGACATTTTATCTTCGTTTGAAGGATAAAATAATTCTTCGGTGATACGAATGTTGGTTTTTTGATCTGGCTCTACTTCAACACTGTCAGGATCATTCATATGTTCGAAAGCTAGTTCTTTAACACGGAAAGACAGTGTGGCAGAAAATAACATGCTCAAGCGTGCTGTCGCTGCCGGCATTTTGCCAAACATATAACGAATATCTTTGATAAAACCGAGATCGAACATACGATCAGCTTCATCAAGTACCACTACTTCAATATTGTTAAGGTTATAAATACCTTGTTTCAAGTAATCAAGTAAACGACCACAAGTACCAATTAATATATCGACACCTTGTTCAAGTTCTTGACGTTGACTTTCATAACCTTCGCCACCATATACAATGCCAAGGCGTAACCCGGTACTTTTTGCCATTGCAATGGCATCGCGATGAATTTGGATGGCAAGCTCACGCGTAGGTGCCATAATTAGCGCCCGCGGTTGATTGTGGCTAACATCTTTTTTCTGTAGTAAATGATGAAAGGTCGCCGCTAAAAAGGCAATAGTTTTACCTTCGCCTGTTTGCGCTTGACCGGCAATATCTTTGCCTGTCATAAGTATAGGAAGAGACTTTGCTTGAATTGCAGTACAATATTCAAAGCCCATAGATGCGAGACCGTTAACAACGGTTGGCTCGAGTTTAAGTTCCGAGAACTTTATTTCTGTTAAGTGTGTTTTTTTCATACCGCTAGCTTAACAGGTTACGCTATTAATAAAAATTAGATTCACATAAAAGCGCTAATAAATTAATGCTATTAGTTGATTTTGATTTATTTTACTAATAACTGTTATATATGATTGTTGGTAATTAATTGTGATGAAGGTATAATCTTAACCAATTGGCTATAGGCCACCTTTAATGGAGATATAAATGAGCGATAAAATTATTCAGTTAACTGATGATAGTTTTGATACTGATGTAATTAATGCATCAGGTCTTGTTTTAGTTGATTTCTGGGCTGAATGGTGTGGCCCATGTAAGATGATCGCACCGTTGTTGAACGACGTGGCGGAAGAATATGCTGGTAAATTAACTATTGGCAAATTAAACATAGATCAAAACTCTAACACTCCACCTAAATATGGCATTCGTGGTATTCCTACACTTTTGTTATTTAAAGATGGTGTTGTTGCTGACACGAAAGTTGGCGCATTATCAAAAACTCAATTAAAAGAGTTTATTGATAACAATTTATAAAAAAAGGTCCGTATTTCGGACCTTTTTGCTTTTTAGCGAAAGATCAAGCATGTGATCCTTTACCTGTTTTGTTTTTAGTGCTAAATTTAACATTCAAACGAAAATAACATTTCAAATACCATACTCAAACATCCTAAATTGCCAAACGGCACAGCATAACAACCTAAATAGTCTAAGAAACCCCCACTATGAATCTTAACGAACTTAAAGAAAAGTCTATCAGCGAGCTAGTCAAACTCGCAGAAACAATGAAATTGGAGCATTTGGCTCGTAACCGCAAACAAGACATTATTTTTGCTATTTTAAAAGCCCACGCTAAAAGTGGTGAAGATATCTTTGGCAGCGGTGTTTTAGAAATTTTACAAGACGGCTTTGGTTTCCTACGATCGGCAGACTCTTCCTATTTAGCAGGCCCGGATGATATTTATGTATCACCAAGCCAAATACGTCGATTTAGTATGCGTACCGGTGACACCATTGCTGGTAAAATTCGTCCACCGAAAGACGGTGAACGTTACTTTGCTCTCTTGAAAGTAAATGAAGTTAATTTTGACCGCCCTGAAAACTCTCGCAATAAAATCCTTTTTGAAAACTTAACACCGATACATCCAACCGATCGCATGATCATGGAACGTGGTAATGGTTCGACTGAAGATATTACTGCCCGCGTTTTAGATTTAGCCTCCCCGATTGGTAAAGGTCAGCGTGGTTTGATTGTTGCGCCGCCAAAAGCCGGTAAAACGTTATTGCTACAGAATATTGCTCAAAGTATTGCTCATAACCACCCAGATGCTGAATTAATGGTATTGTTGATTGATGAGCGTCCAGAAGAAGTTACTGAAATGCGTCGCTTGGTTAAAGGTGAAGTAATTGCCTCTACATTTGATGAACCAGCTAACCGTCACGTGCAAGTTGCTGAAATGGTAATTGAAAAAGCTAAACGTTTAGTTGAACATAAAAAAGATGTCGTTATTTTACTTGATTCAATTACCCGTTTAGCACGTGCCTATAACACCGTTATTCCTTCGTCAGGTAAAATACTTACCGGTGGTGTTGATGCCAATGCTTTACATCGTCCTAAGCGCTTCTTTGGTGCTGCACGTAATATTGAAGAAGGTGGTAGTTTAACTATTATCGCTACTGCCTTAGTAGAAACTGGTTCTAAAATGGATGAAGTTATCTATGAAGAATTTAAAGGCACGGGTAATATGGAATTACACCTTTCACGTAAAATCTCTGAAAAACGCGTTTTCCCTGCTATTCACTTTAACCGTAGTGGTACTCGTCGTGAAGAGCTATTAACTAAGCCTGATGAATTACAAAAAATGTGGATTTTGCGTAAAATCGTTCACGAAATGGGCGAAATTGATGCCATGGAATTCATGATTGATAAGCTGGCTATGACCAAGACCAATAACGAATTCTTTGATTCGATGAAACGTCAGTAAGACTTAATAATATAAATTGAAAAAACCAGCATCTGCTGGTTTTTTTATGCCTTAAATAACATTACTCTTCAATAATACCTCGAACGCTTGTTAAGCTAGTATTGACTTGATTTATAGCTATCTATTTGAATAATATTGTTTTATTTTGTTTTTTATAGCTCGTTATTAAGGGTTTTAGAGTTTATGACAAATTAATATTGGAGAGCATAATTTAGTGGTTATACTTAATAGAGTTGATGATTGTAAAAGGAATATATTCATATAAAGATATTATTTTTTATTTTTTTGTATGAAAAACGAACGATAAATATTTTGCGATAGTATAGTATGCGCATTTTTTAAATTTATAATGAAAAATTAAGCTGTTGAAGGGGAAGTAAATGCGCTGTTTTTCGATGTTTTTTTTATTGATGTTAGTCAGTAGTATTGCTTGTGGTGCTGAGGAGCTAGATAAGCAAAACATTATCAATATAAAAGTTGTCACTGAAGATACCTTTCCGTTGCAATATCTTGAAAATGGTAAGATTACAGGGCCGGCTACAAGCTTAGTTGAGCAAGTTTTATTAGCTGCAGGTGTAACATACGATATTGCAGTATTGCCATGGGCTCGGGCATATCAGTTAGCGTTAACTGAAGCCAATATTTTAATTTACTCTTTGGCAAAAACGACAGCAAGATTAAATGAATTTAAATGGGTCGGTAGGATCATGGCTCTGGACTATTATTTATACGGTGCGTCTGATAGCGAGATTAATCTGCAAACCTCTTTAGAAGCTCTCAAGCAATATCAAATAGGCACTGTGCGCGATAGTGCTGTTGAGCAATACTTACGCGATAATGGTTTTAAAAAACTGACAACGGTTGTGCAGGGGAAGCAAAATTTCTTCTTGTTTCAACAGAATCGAATTGAGTTATTTCCGGCTAATAAATCAAGTTTTCAAGCAATATGTCTGCAAGATGCATTTAATTGTCATAATTTAAAACCACTTTATAAATTAGATATTTCATCCATTGAGCTCTACATGGCATTTAGTCAGTTAACGGATGATGCCATGGTTGAAAAGGTACGAGCTGGTTATAAGGAAGTTATGAAAAAACGAAAGAATTTACATGATATCGGTATCAATTAGGGATTTTTCCCTATCTACCGTTATAATGCATGATAAATTTTTGGCAAAATTCAAATATGAAATACAGTGATTTAAGAGACTTTATCAGTCAATTAGAGAAATTAGGGCAATTAAAGCGTATTCGCCAACCTATTTCTACTAATTTAACCATGACAGAAATCAGTGATCGAACCTTACGTCAAGGCGGTCCAGCATTGTTATTTGAAAACCCAACTGATGAAAATGGTAACCCGCATGGCATGCCGGTTTTAACTAATTTATTTGGTACGCCAGACCGTGTTGCTTTGGCAATGGGACAAGACAAGGTTAGCGCGTTGCGCGATGTTGGTAAGTTGTTGGCTGCGCTTAAAGAGCCCGAGCCGCCGAAAGGCTTTCGCGATGCCATGGATAAGTTGCCGTTATATAAGCAAGTATTAAATATGCCGGTTAAGGTGATTAAAAAACCTTTATGTCAGCAAGTTGTGCTTGAAGGCGAGGCCGTTGATTTGACTCAACTGCCAATTCAACAATGTTGGCCAGGCGATGTTGCTCCTTTAATTACTTGGGGTTTAACGGTGACTAAAGGCCCACATAAAGAACGCCAAAATTTAGGTATTTATCGCAACCAATTATTAACTCGTAATAAAGTCATTATGCGTTGGTTATCTCATCGTGGCGGCGCATTAGATTTTCAAGAGTTTAAAAAAGCTTTTCCGGGTGAAAAATATCCGGTTGCCGTTGCTTTAGGTGCAGATCCAGCTACTATTTTAGGTGCGGTTACTCCGGTGCCAGATACACTTTCTGAGTACGCATTTGCTGGACTTTTACGTGGTAGCAAAACTGAAGTTGCTAAATGTATTAGCAATGATTTAGAAGTACCGGCAACAGCAGAAATTGTTTTAGAAGGTTATATAGACCCAGATGAATTAGCGCCCGAAGGGCCTTATGGTGATCATACCGGTTATTACAATGAAGTTGACGATTTTCCGGTATTTACCGTTACTCATATCACCCATAGAAAAGATCCTATCTATCACAGTACATATACTGGCCGTCCACCAGATGAGCCAGCGATACTGGGTGTAGCGCTTAATGAAGTCTTTGTACCTATTTTGCAAAAACAGTTTCCTGAGATCCAAGATTTTTATTTGCCGCCTGAAGGTTGCTCGTATCGTTTAGCTGTTGTGACCATTAAAAAGCAATATGCCGGCCATGCTAAGCGTGTCATGATGGGCGTTTGGTCGTTTTTACGTCAGTTTATGTATACTAAATTTGTCATTGTCTGTGATGATGATATTAATGCTCGTGATTGGCAAGATGTCATTTGGGCAATGACTACACGTATGGATCCAAGTCGTGATACGGTGTTAATTGAAAACACGCCAATAGATTATTTAGACTTTGCCTCTCCGGTGTCAGGGTTAGGCTCAAAGATGGGCTTAGATGCGACCAATAAATGGCCAGGTGAAACAAATCGTGAATGGGGCGAGCCTATCGAAATGAGCCAAGCGATTAAAGATCATGTTGATGATATTTGGGCTGAACTCGATATATCTTAACGATTCAAATAACCGATAAATTAATTATACTGTATTAATATCAGAAGCATGCAGTAATAAGGTACAGATAAATGAAAATGATGACATGTCAGGTAGCCTCGTTGACTCCTTTAACAGCACACGTGTATAAGGCACTGTTAAAGCCGAGCCAAGCTGTTGATTTTGCCGCCGGACAATATTTAAATTTTGTCATGAGTGAAGAAGACAAACGGCCTTTTTCAATTGCCAGTGCTCCTGGGGCAGAATATATTGAACTACAAATTGGTGCTTTCGGCTCAGATAGTTATCCAATGCAAGTGATAGAGCACATTAAAGCTAACACTGAAGTTACTGTTGAAATGCCCTTTGGTAGTGCGCAGTTGCGTGAAGACAGTCAGCGACCTTTGCTGCTTATTGCTGGTGGTACCGGTTTTTCATACATTAAGTCTATGTTTGAGTATTTGGCTGCGCAGCACTCTCAACGAGAGGTTATTGTTTATTGGGGGTTACGCGACCCAAGTGCTTGTTATGAGCTAAACGAAACCAAAGAGATGATTAATCAATTGGCTAACGCTAAGTTTATCCCGGTGATTGAAACACCAGATGACACTTGGCAAGGACGTGTTGGTATGGTGCATAAAGTAGTAATGAGTGATCTCAATAATTTAGCTGATTATGATATCTACTTAGCCGGCCGATTTGAAATGGTTGCGGCTGTTCGACAAGACTTCGTTGAGCAAGGGGCTCTAGTTGAGCATATGTATGCGGATGCATTTGCTTTTATTTAAACGAAAAAATCATCATAGTTAAACAGGAGCGGAGCATATTATTGTTGCGCTTTTTTTATGCATTTATGGGGTATTAATCTTAGCGGTCTTTGCTTGTGTTAAGTAGCGATTGGCTAGGGCAACAAACTCATCAATTGAAGCATTTAAATTATTCGCTGAGATAAATATGTGTGCACCGAGCGCATGATTTAACATGTCACTATGATGGAGAAAAGCGGCTAATGGTCCTTTTATCACTTCGCCATCAGCTAATACGTAGGGTTCAAAATTTAATATCCCTTGTTCAAAAGTTAGCAACTGATGTTTAATGCAGTAGTGAATAAGCGGCTTTTGCTCGTGGATCATGCGGTTTGCTAATCGTAAGGACACATGCTTCGCTATTGCATCTATCGATACTAGTTTGATACCGACGTAATTGAGTTCATCACGTGTTATACCAACAGTATTAGTGACTGAGTGTATATTACGAATTTGCTGCCAGTGAAACTGCCAACGACCGTGACGATGATGGAAAGTTAAGCTTTCAGGCGTCATTATCAAACTATAGGCAGGCTCTGCTAGTTTGAGTAAACCGATAAAAATAGTCACTAAGCAAGCGAGCACCATAAAAAGTAAAGGGAAGCGTGCTAATTGCCAATAATAGCTACACAGCCAAGCGACAATAACTAAAGCGATAATACCTGTTAAGGTAATGAATAAACCATGATGACGGGCAATGGCTTTAATTCTGATTGTTTGATCAGTAGTTGTCATAAATTTTGCGATTAAAATTCGTTAGTTCAATAGTGTCGAATGAGATAAATTTAATATTTGTGCATAATTTTTTTATTAGTATATACTCTGCGCGTTTTTGTGATGAAGCAATAAATTTGTCATCATTGGTATAACATAAACCAACTGAAAGGTGTGTAAAATGAGCAAAAGTAAAGTAAAAAAACACCAGCAAAAGCAAGGTGCTTGTGAATTAGGTCGAGGTGTTATTAAAGATAATTTTTTAGCGGCAGTAGTAAGGTCAAAATTATTTAAACAGCAAATAATTAACGCTAAGAAAGGTAAGGGATCTTTTCAACGAAAGCAAAAACATAAAGGACAAGAGTCCTATTTAATAGCGGCTTAAATATTATTATCTAATCGCTATTAAATAGGGCTTTGTGCTTATTGTTTTTAGAACGTATAAGTTTTATGCGTGAATTTTTCTCAGTACTTGATTGGCTTTATCTAGCTGACCTTGTTGTTCAAGTACTTGAGAAAAAGCCAGTAAATCTATTTTATCGTATTGTTTTTCTTCAAGGTTCACTAAGCTATTAAAAGCTTTTTCAGCCAGTGACCATTGTTGTGACGTTGTGGCAAAATGAGCAACTAACGATAGCCAAAGAGCATTGTGTGGCTCGTTATGTAAATGCTTTTGTGCGGCGGCCATCAAACTATCTGGCTGAGCAATAGGTAAGGTTCTTATTGCTGATAGTAAGGAGGTATTAGTGCCTTTTTTTATTATTGGTAGTAATAATTTAGCTAAAGGTTGGTGTATTTGGTTTTCAGCTAAAACCTGACAATAAGCAAGCACGATTGTTTCTGATTGTTTGTCTTTTTTGGGCAACTGTTGCCAGAACGCCATTAACGCCTCATTATCTTGTTGCTTAATTCGGTCATTAAAAGCGCCGTAAAATGCTTGTTGTTGCCATAAGGTAATGGTTTCATTCGTGATACTTTTTTGTTTTTTAGCCGCATTAAGCTGTTTAATAACATAATCAAAGCGCTGTTCAATTAAGCTTAATGCTACTTCTAATGATAACAGTCGTGCATCATGACCAATATGTTTATGGTGTTCATCAATAACCTTTCGTGCTTGAGCATAATTTTGCTGACCGATCAGTAATTTTATTTTAATTAATACTGCTTCTAATCCTGCGGTTTTTAGGGTGTTAGATTTTTGCTCAAGTAAAGCTAAATAATGGTCAGTATTTGGCCTTAATGCTTGCTTTTGTGCGGCATCGGCGGCAATAAGGTAAGCAATATGTTCAAAAGAGGAGGCTTCAGCTGACTTAGCAAGTAAATGTTCCGCTTGTTTGTAGTCACCTAACACATAGGCTGCAATACCTTTGTTGAGATCTCTGACGGCTTTGCGACGGCTGGCAAAGGCGATTTTGTTCCAAGCTGCAAAACTAAAATTTAGCCCGCCACGGAAAAACTTCAACACCATAAGCAAAGCGACAAAGCTGAGTATCAACATTATACTTGCTGTTACTACGGTTGACTCTATGGTTAAATCGCCCATAGCAATCAAGATATAACCTTTTTCTCCAATCAATACCGGACTAAGAGCAACGGCAGTAAGAAATAACAGTACTACTACTAATAATCGTTTCATTATACGCCCTCTTGCTGCTCAATTTTTGTTGGCTCAATCACTGGTGCCTTTTTGTCAGATAATATCTGGCGTAGCGCTTTTAATGCGGCGAGATCATTTGGATACGCTACGTTGATAGTTTCATTTTTTAAGCCATCGAGTACTTTGAAAAAGTTTTGATTTGTTTGGTGTGACATATCAAAATAGTCATTAAGCCAGCTTTGTATGTCATCAAGCGATTGACGATAGATATCACTATTCGCTTGACTAGCTGCCCAAGTAGCGGTTTGTAGTTTGAGACTCAAGTTTTCTCTTAAGTTTTGTTGAAACTGTGGTGACATTAAAGGTTCAACATTACCCGCTCTGCGGTTAACGGTGATGAAATCAGCAATAAATTTACGCCATGTTTTAGTTAGGTTAGCTTGCCAGTCACTGACATTTTCGGTTAATTCAAGACTACTCTCTGTGTCACTATTGTCAGGAACATTGACCATGGCTAGTGGTAACTGCTTGATTTGTTGGTCAAGTGCCATTAACTTTAAAATAACTTCATCGGTTTTTAGTGCGGGCAATAATTGTAACTTAGCAATGTCTTGTTGAATGGTCTGGCGTAGTACTAAAAATTGCGGATCGTTAAGTTCTTGTATACGTAAATCAGCATCATTAAGTAAACTAATGGCAGTGCTGGTGTTTTTTTCTAACCACAGACTTCTTGCTGCTACTCGGATGAGGTACTCAGCTTCTTCTAACAGCCAGTCACTTGGTTGCTTCTGACGTAAACTTGCCATTTGTTGCTGCTGTTGTTTTTGCAGTTCGATAATACTATTTGCAGTACTTCGTTCGATACTAGTTTTTAGATCTTTAAGTTGGGCATTATGTGCTTGCTGCTGCTGCGTCAATTTTTGTGCTAACTGCTGTGTAACTTGCCCTTGGCTTAACTGTAATTGTTTTTGTAGTTCGGTACTGAGTTGTTGACTAAATTGCGCTTTTTGCAATTCATTCCAGTAGTAATGTCCGGCACTGGCAGCGATAGCTAATAAGGCAATAATGATTGCTAAAATCGCGAGTTTTGAAACTTTATGCTTAGGTGAATTACTTTTTTTAGTTGCTTTAGTGTTCGCTGTGGTTGATGTTGTCGAAGCAGAATTTTTCACTGTTGCTGTGCTCTTATCTTGATTTTTATCTATTGATGATGTGGTTTGGCTTGTGTTTTTTGAAGTGTCAGAGCTTTTCCCTGAAGCATGATCATTTTTTGCTGATTCTTCATTCGATGGCTCTAAAAGCGTTGAGCTAATATCAATTGAAGTTGATATATCAGTTTGCTGATTTGTATTGCTGCTGATAGCTGATGTTTTATTCTCAGGCTTAGTTTGCTCTGGGTCTTTTTTATCGCTCATGAACTGATCCTATCTCACATGTTGGTGTCAGGGATATTGAATATATTCGCTTATATTTATTGTTTGCGTTCGTCATACGTTAACTTGCAAAAATCATAAACATTTAGCTTGCCAGTAAGCGTGCGAATATTGTATTAAGTTTACTATGATTTTCAATAAAGCGTTACTAGGGCCTATTTTTCAAATCCAACAGTGCTATAAACTAAAACATCAATAAGCCCGAATGCTTAAGATACAATTTATCTGGCGTTGATACCATGTTTTGATGAATGCAGTTGGCTATTTCATTAAAAGTATCGATAATTTTCGCAATATTCGCCATGGTACTGTATCGCGCAGGTATTATTTTTATGCAAAATGTTTGGCAGTAGCTTAGGTTGGTCTGTTATTGCCGATAAAATCGTGGCTGCGTTCTATTTTTAGAACGCAGCTGATTTATTTAAGCTTGTTGGTATACCTGACGGAGAATTTTATCGGCACCTTTAGCTAATAAATCCTCTGCTAATTGGTTGCCTAACTGCTCCGCATCATCAAACTTGCCGCGAACTTCACCGGTGAGTATTTCACTACCATCAACAGCGCCGACTAAACCTCGCAAATGAAGTTCTTGACCGTTAAGTACAGCATAGCTACCAATAGGAACCTGACAGCCACCTTCAAGTGCACGATTCATTGCCCGTTCGGCGATAACCCGAATACGCGTTTCTTCACAGCCAAGAGGCGCTAATAGCGCTTTAATTGTCGCATCATCAGTACGACATTCAATACCAACCGCACCTTGGCCATTTGCCGGTAGCATGACTTCTGCAGCAATATACTCGCGAATACGCTCAGGCATTTCTAAACGAATCAGGCCTGCTGAAGCCAGTATGATGGCGTCATACTCGCCATTATCTAACTTTTTAAGACGGGTATTGACGTTACCACGCAAATCGCGAATATCTAAATCTGGACGCATGGCTTTAATTTGGCATTGACGACGTAAACTTGAAGTTCCAACAACAGCACCTTGCGGTAACTCAGCTAAACTATTGATGGTATTAGAAACAAAAGCATCACGAGGGTCTTCACGTGGACAAATAATTTCTAAACCTAAGCCTTCAGGAAACTCTACTGGTACATCTTTCATTGAATGCACGGCAATATCGGCACGATTTTCTAGCATCGCCACTTCAAGCTCTTTGACAAACAAACCTTTGCCGCCAACTTTGGCTAGCGGTGTATCGAGAATGATATCGCCTTTGGTGGTCATCGGCACAAGTTCAACATTGATGCCCGGGTGAAAGTGTTCAAGTTGTGCTTTTACATACTCTGCTTGCCACAGTGCCAGTGCGCTTTTTCGCGTTGCAATACGTACGGTTTGTTGCGTCATTTCAATTACCTTATTTAATGTTTATTGCGCAGAGAGGACAATGCTTTCTTCTGCTTGTTTGCTGGCGGCATCAGATAAAAACTGCCACAGTTCTCCGCCGCCGCGCTTATCAACCCACTGTTCATTTTCAAAATGAAAGTGATGACCGTTAAATTTCGTTGCTACCCAAATTTCGTGTAAGGGTGCTTGCTTGTTAATGATGATCTTACTGTTATTCTTAAATGTTAGGGTTAATAAGCCGCCAACACCTTCGTAATCGATATCGCAGCCGCAATCTTCGATGGCTTCTTCTACTGCAAGTAAGATATCATCAGCAGCTAAATTGTATTGACTATCATTCATTAATCGTTCCTTTTTACCTGAGCTTTATGATTCTTTCATCTTTGCTTGGTAATTATTGGTCATGGGATTATAAAACGTCTATCATGGGAAAAAAATCGAATAAATCAATTATGCATAAACAAATTGTAATTATTTTCATCAGTTTGCTTAGTTTGGCAACCATAACAGGCTGTGGCATTAAAGGTCCTTTATACCAAACTCCTGAGCAACAGCAAGAGAACTTAGCAAAAACAAGTGAAGAAACTGATAAAAGTATGGATAAAACCAGTTTAGAACAGTAGGGGCAACGGCATTGGACTTCTTCAATCGTAAACAGCATTCATTATACGCCGAGCAATGTCAGGTCGCTGAATTAGCAAAGCAATACGGTACACCACTCTATATTTATTCTCGTGCGACTATTGAGCGCCACTGGCATGCTTTTGACCAAGCGGCAGGCGAGCGTCCGCATCTTGTTTGTTATGCAGTAAAAGCTAACAGTAATATTGCAGTGCTTAATGTGATGGCGCGCCTAGGCTCTGGCTTTGATATTGTCTCCAAAGGTGAGTTGATGCGGGTCATTGAGGCCGGTGGCGATCCGAAAAAAGTGGTATTTTCTGGGGTGGGTAAAACCTCAGATGAAATTGCTTTTGCGCTTAATCTGGGTATTTATTGTTTCAATGTTGAATCACCAGCAGAGTTAGAGCGTATTCAAGCTGTCGCTGAAAAGCTTGATAAAATTGCGCCAATTTCTCTTCGGGTTAATCCTGATGTTGACGCGGGTACACACCCTTATATTTCGACCGGCTTAAAAGAAAATAAATTTGGCATTGGCATTGAGCAAGCTCCAGAGTTATATCAACATGCGACGACCTTATCGCATATTAATATTCAAGGTGTTGATTGTCATATTGGTTCACAGCTAACCGAAGTATTGCCGTTTTTAGATGCCCTTGATCGGGTATTAAAGCTAGTTGACCAATTAGCTGAGCAAGGTATTGTGCTTTCACATATTGATGTCGGTGGTGGTTTAGGCGTTTGTTATGATGATGAAAAGCCGCCGCACCCGAATGAATATGCCAAAGCTATTGCTGAAAAATTAGTCGGTCGAGCGCTGACACTTATTTATGAGCCTGGTAGAGCGGTAATGGCGAATGCCGGTATTTTGGTGACCGAAGTTGAATACCTAAAAACCAGTGAAGAACGCAATTTTGCTATCGTTGATGCGGCAATGAACGATTTGATCAGGCCGGCGCTGTATCAAGCATGGCAAGCTATTATTCCGGTTGAACAACGTGATGATGTGGCTAGTGCACAATACGATGTGGTTGGCCCAATATGTGAAACCGGAGATTTTCTTGGTAAAGACCGCACATTGGCGATACGTTCTGGCGACCTACTTGCAATACGCAGTGCTGGTGCTTATGGCTTTACCATGAGTTCTAATTATAATAGCCGACCACGTGCCGCTGAGGTGATGGTGGACGGAAGCGAAAGTTACTTGATAAGACAACGTGAAGCGTTAAGCCAATTATGGCAAGGCGAAAGCTTATTACCTTTGTAGTGTGAGATTAGGCATAGATGTTAGTAAATTTTTCTAAAATGCACGGTTTAGGTAACGATTTTCTCGTGCTCGACAATGTGACCCAAAATGTTTATTTGTCGAATGAACAAATTAAGCAATTGGCTGACCGAAATTTTGGAGTTGGCTTCGATCAAGTGCTGGTTGTTGAACCGCCATATGACCCTGACTTGGACTTTCATTATCGCATTTTTAATGCTGATGGCAGTGAAGTTGGGCAATGCGGTAATGGTGCGCGCTGTTTTGCAAAGTTTGTCCGCTTAAAAAGTTTAACCAATAAACATAAAATTAAGGTGTCAACGCAATCAGGTAAAATGACGCTATTTATTGAACGAGATGGCAACGTTTCTGTCAACATGCCGGTACCGCTATTTGAGCCGAGTAAAATTCCTTTTAATGCGCAAAAAGAAGAAGGTACTTATATTTTGCGTAGTGAAGATGAGACGGTACTTTGTGGCGTTGTGTCCATGGGTAACCCTCACTGTGTTTTGACGGTTGATGATGTAAAAAAGGCACCGGTAGCAAAGTTGGGCGCAGCATTGTCTCTGCATGAACGTTTTCCGCAACAAGCCAATATTAGTTTTATGGAAGTGGTTTCACCTGAATATATTAAACTACGTGTCTATGAGCGTGGTGCTGCTGAAACCTTGGCTTGTGGTAGCGGGGCTTGCGCCGCCGTTGTTGTTGGTCAAATGCAAAAAAAACTCAATCGACAAGTGTTAGTTGATTTACCTGGTGGTCAATTGAAAATCTTTTGGAAGGGCCCCGGCAATTCAGTAAAAATGACGGGCCCCGCCGTACATGTTTTCGACGGTCAAATAAACCTATAAAGCAAGATAAAAGTAAAGCTATGCAATCAAATGATCAAAATCTTATGTCGACTGACGATATAAAACTAACCGATGAATTAATCGTTAGTTACCTGCAACAGCACCCTGAATTTTTTAACCGTCAAGCTGAACTTGTTAGCAGTTTAAGGCTGCCAGACCATCAGCGTGGCACGATCTCTTTAGTCGAGCGGCAATTATCACAACAACGACAAAAAATTCATAATTTAGAAGAAGAAATTACGCAATTAATGGTGATTGCTAATCAGAATGAACAACTATTTGCATTGTATAGTGATCTCTATTTACGTTTATTAGACTGTACTGCTGCGACTGAGTTATTGGATTGTTTGCATCAAGCAACTACGCAGTTGTTGTCATTAGACTCATTGAAGCTATGGTTAGTCAAGCCAACAGACGTTCAGCACAGCTCTTTGATCATTAACGACTGTCGTGAAATCATTGAAAATAGATTAAGTAAAGAGCAATACTATTTCGGTCGTTTACAACAAAGTGAACAAGAATTGATTTTTTCTCAGCCGACGAGCGGTTCGGTGGTGTTAGTGCGATTAACTCACCTAGAAGAAGATCTTGGATTTTTAGCCATTAGTAGCCAAGATGCTGAGCATTTTGATCCGCGTATGGATACCTTACTATTAGGGCAATTTAAAAAACTGGTAGCAAAACTACTTTACCAACAGCTTTATTAGGTCATTTTATTGTGAGATTTTATCGGCGCCTACAGCCTTTTCATGCTATTAGTTTTGATTTAGACGATACGCTCTACAGTAATCAACCGATCATGTTGGCGACCGATACAAAAATGGTTCGTTATTTTAAAGATATTTTTAATGCTCAATCATCTGCTTTTGATTTTCGTTTTTGGTGGCCCTTTCGACAGCAAGCGCTACTGCTTGCACCAGAATTAAAGCATGATGTTGGTCTACTGCGACAAAAAAGCTACTTTTTAGGTGCATTGTCGCTTGGCTTGACTGATGCTGAGGCGGCAATGTTTGCGGATAATGCGCTAGATTACTTTGTTGAACAACGTAGTAACTTTACTCTGCCGCAGCATACCCATGATTTTCTTGGTTATCTTAAAACTAAAATGCCGTTAGTTGCGATTACCAATGGTAATGTTGATACCGATAAAATAGGTATTGCTCAGTATTTTACTCATCACTTCCATGCCTCAATTGAAAATAAATTAAAACCTGACCGCGATATGTTTGATAAAGCCTGTCTGGCGTTACATCTAGCTCCTGAGCAGCTACTACATGTTGGCGATTGTGGGAAAAATGATGTGTTTGGTGCGATCAATGCCGGTTGCCAAACGGCTTGGTTAAATCCGTATCAAGTAGGTAAAGCATTAAAGGTTTTACCTACTATTGCACTTGATAATGTCGAGCAATTAACAAAAATAGTTTCATAGGCCATTGTCTTTTAAACCTTTAGTGCTTTTCTCTTGGTCAGAATGTAAAAGTGTTTATTGAATGCTTTTCCAATTGCATTATCAAAATAGCGCTTAACTTGCTATTATAGCGCTATATTTTTGTTATTGATTTTACCTTTCTATGGATGTTTCTGAATTACTTGATTCGTTGAACGACAAGCAGCGAGATGTTGTGGCAGCGCCTTTACAAAATATGTTAGTGCTTGCTGGTGCAGGTAGTGGTAAAACGCGAGTTTTAGTACAACGTATTGCTTGGTTAATGAAAGTTGAGCATGCATCACCTCATAGTATTTTAGCGGTTACTTTTACCAATAAAGCAGCGGCTGAGATGCGCGCCCGTGTTGAGCAAACCGTTGATGGTAATGTGCACGGCATGTGGGTAGGAACTTTCCATGGTTTAGCACATCGCTTATTGCGCATGCACTTTCAAGAAGCGAAATTACCACAAAGCTTCCAAGTACTTGATTCCGACGATCAACTTCGTATGGTTAAGCGTATTGTGCGCTCGTTAGAGCTTGATGAAAAGCGCTGGCCAGCCAAGCAGTTTCTTTGGTATATCAATGGCAAAAAAGATGAAGGTTTACGACCACAGCATATTGATACCCAATTTGATGTCACAGAAGAAACTTTTGTTAAAGTTTATCGAGTTTATCAAGACACCTGTGATCGTGCTGGATTAGTCGATTTTGCTGAATTATTACTAAGGGCTCATGAGCTTTGGCTTAATAATCCTGAATTATTGCAACACTATCAACAGCGTTTTGCCCATGTTTTAGTTGATGAGTTTCAAGATACCAATGCTATTCAGTATGCGTGGTTAAACTTGCTCGGCAAGAAAAGTGGCAACGTGATGATTGTTGGTGATGATGACCAATCTATCTATGGCTGGCGTGGTGCAAAAATTGAGAATATTCAACGCTTTTTACAGGACTTTGATGGCGCACAAACCATTAAGCTTGAGCAAAACTATCGTTCAACCGCTAATATTCTTAATGCCGCCAACCAATTAATTGGCAACAATAGCAACCGCCTTGGTAAAGACTTGTGGACTGACGGTGATGCCGGAGAGAAAATCTCCATCTATACCGCATTTAATGAGATTGACGAAGCGCGTTTTATTGCTGGACGTATCACCGAATGGCGAAAAAAAGACGGCTCATTGGATAATGTCGCTATTTTATATCGTAGTAATGCTCAGTCACGACTGATGGAAGAAGCATTAATTCAAGCAAAACTGCCTTATAAAATTTATGGCGGTTTACGATTTTTTGAGCGTCAAGAAATCAAAGATGCCCTTGCTTACTTACGTTTATTAAACAATCGTGACGACGACGCTGCCTTTGAACGTGTGATTAACACACCAACACGTGGCATTGGTAATCAAACATTGAGCTTAGTACGCGATGCAGCGAGAAGCTTAGAATGCACTTTGTGGCAAGCCTGTCAGCAGATGATGAAAAATGAACAACTTAAAGGCCGTAGCGCTAAAGTTATTCAACAATTCATTAATGTCATTGACCAGTTAGAAGATGATTCAAATAGCCTGAACCTTGATCAACAAGCAAACTATGTTATTCAACACTCAGGTTTAAAAGCAATGTACCAAGCCGAAAAAGGTGAACGTGCAGAAGCGAGAATAGAGAACTTAAATGAGCTAGTTACCGCTTGTCAGACCTTTGAAGTCGATCCTGAACTTGAAGAAGAACAAAGTCCATTGACCGCGTTTTTGACTCACGCTGCATTAGAGTCAGGTGAATCACAAGCTGACGAACATGAATCAGCTGTGCAATTAATGACTATGCATTCAGCGAAAGGTTTAGAGTTTCCATTAGTCTTTATTGCTGGTTTGGAAGAAGGTATGTTTCCTTCGCAGCAGTCAGTTGAAGATATTAGTCGCTTAGAAGAAGAGCGTCGCTTGTGCTACGTCGGTATGACACGTGCCATGCAAAAATTATATTTATGTCATGCAGAAAGTCGTCGCTTGTATGGTCAAGAGAAAAACCATAAAGCTAGCCGATTTTTACGGGAGTTACCTGAAGAGTGCATCGAGGAAGTTCGCTTACAAAGCCAAGTAAGTAGGCCAAAAACTAAAGGTCGATTCTCATCAACAATCACTTTAGAGAGTTTTGGTAACTCAGGCTTTAAATTAGGCCAAAATGTTCGACATAAAAAGTTTGGCGATGGCGTGGTATTGAACTATGAAGGTAGTGGTCCACAAAGTCGTATTCAAGTTAATTTTGCTGATGTAGGCTGCAAGTGGCTCGTGGTTGCCTATGCTAACTTGGAAACACTGTAAGCAAGTAATTAATAACTAAGGGTTTTAATGTCAAAACTGCTTGTTGAGTTACTTAATTAAATCAGGTGGTTTGTTTGGCAGATGTTGGGGCCTTGTTACCACTGGTGAGAATGAATTTTGCCCGTCAGCATTGCTTATACTTTTTCCAATACGAATAATTGAGCAACTACTTACTCGAATATATAATTTCAGCTTACGGCAAGTGTCATCTATTTTACTGTTAACAGTCCCTAAGACTTTAAAAATATCGATAAGCTGTCACGTATAGCTCTTAAAGTTCTTAGGTTACAAATGAGAAAAAACTGTTTTTTATTCTACTTTTGCTGTCTGGTGATAATTTTTTGCCGCTCGTTTTCTGGCTTTTATTGAGTCAAAGCTAAATATTGCTAATGCAGTCCAAATGCAGGCAAACGTGATCATTTTAGCAAAATATAACGGTTCTTGATAATAAAATGTCGCCAGAATAAACATGATGCTAGGGCCAATATATTGAAAGAAGCCCAAAGCGGATAGCGTCATACGTTTTGTTGCAGCAGAAAAGCAGAGTAAGGGCGCTGTGGTAACAATGCCGGCACAGATCAATAGCATGTTTAATGATAGTTCATTGTCAAACATATTAGCGGTGCTGGTTTTTAAAAATACTAACCAATAAATCAGTGCTATTGGTAGCATCATCAGTGATTCTATCAGTAAGCCGACAAAAGAGTCTAAAGGCAGTTGTTTACGTAATAAGCCATAAATACCGAAAGTGGCTGCTAATGCTAAAGATATTATCGGCAGTGAGCCCATCATAAAGAGCTGAATAATAACGCCAACAAACGCTAACCCTACGGCAAAGAGCTGCCAAGGTCGTAAGCGTTCACCTAAAAATATCACCCCTAATGCAACACTAAAAAGCGGATTAATATAATAGCCTAAGCTAGCATCTAACAAGTGGTCATTGTTAACTGCCCAAATAAACATAAACCAATTTACGGCTAAAAATGTTGCTGAAATAGTCAGCCGTAACACTATTTTAGGTTGTGTAATAGTATCAATAAAGTAACGCGATCTTTTGGTAAGCAGCACAACAAAGGTTAGTAATACCGTTGACCATACAACACGGTGCACAAGGATTTCATCGGCATTAATATGATCTATGAGCTTAAAATATAACGGGGCAATGCCCCACATGGTATAGGCGCATATAGCACTAATAATACCAGCGCGTAAGGCTGCTTTTTCAGGTGTTGGCATGGAATAAGTTTGATAGCTAAGATTGGATAAGAGCGTTAATAATAGCACTAATCATTTCAACAACCCATTGAGATGTTAGAAATATTTGGGTTAATTTTACCCCACCATGTAAGTGCCAGTACCAAAAGCAATATGATCGCCTTTTTCGTTATGCATTTCCATGCGGGCAACAGCAACCTTACTACCACTGCGAATGATTTTGGCCGTTGCCATAAAGTTTTCACCACGCCCCGGTCTTAAAAAATCAGTACGTAAATCAATGGTACTTAAGCGACTTAGGCTTCGCGCAATTATTTCTGGTGTTAATTCAGGTAGCTGAGATAGCATATTTGCTGCGGCTACCACGCCGCCAACAAGATCTAGCGCTGATGCAGTGACACCGCCATGGAGAATTCTTTGTTCAGGGTTACCAATAAGCTTGTCGTGCCAAACAATACTGACGGCAGATTCTTCGCTATCAAATTTTGTCACTTCTAGCCCCAATAATCGATTAAAAGGCATTGCTTGGCTCCAATATTGAGCTAGCTGCTGAAACGATTCTTCATGTGTCATAAACTTTCCTGTTAGGTCGAGTGAGATAAAAGAATAACAATAATTGCCGTTATATTGAAAATAAATCTCCGCACTAAGGTCTTACTGCGCTAAAATGTCGGCTGATTTCATCTACTGAAGATTCTCTCTTGCAAGCCACTTCCCCTACGACATTAACTGAAGCCCTTAAACATCATTTTGGTTATCAAACGTTTCGTCCTGGGCAAGAAGAAATTATTAATTATGCACTTCAGGGACGAGATAGCTTAGTCTTAATGCCTACAGGTGGCGGAAAATCAATGTGCTACCAGTTGCCTGCTACCTTGATGACGGGGGTTACTATTGTTGTTTCGCCATTAATTGCCTTGATGAAAGATCAGGTAGATGGCTTAGTAAGGCAAGGAATTTCAGCCGCTTATGTTAACTCTTCACTCGATGCCGATACCATTAATGATATTTTTAGGCGCTTAGGTCAAGGTGAAATAAAATTACTGTATGTTGCTCCTGAGCGATTAAAAAACTATTACTTTTTGCAAGGTTTATCACACCTTGATGTCAGTCTTTTTGCCATTGATGAAGCACATTGTATATCGCAATGGGGACATGATTTTAGACCTGCGTATACCCAATTACATCTGTTAAAACAAAACTTCCCGCATGTGCCGGTGATGGCACTAACAGCAACGGCTGATGTCACCACACGTCGAGATATGTTACAACAATTGGCCTTGCATGACCCCTACATTCATCTTGATAGCTTTGATCGGCCCAATATTCGCTTTACCTTAGCCGATAAATATCAAGGTGAACAGCAAACCATTGGCTATATCAAAAAGCGTAAAGATGAGTGTGGCATTATCTATTGTAATAGTCGTTGGCAGGTTGAAAAATTAGCTAAGCGCTTAGCTGAAGCGGGTATTAATTGTTCCGCTTATCATGCCGGCTTAGAAGCAGAAATCCGTAATATTATTCAAGATAAATTTGCGAAAGATGATATACAAATTGTTGTTGCGACCGTAGCGTTTGGGCTTGGGATTAATAAGTCTAATGTGCGCTTTGTGATTCATTATGAGCCCCCTAGAACCTTGGAGTCGTACTATCAAGAGATAGGGCGAGCGGGCCGCGATGGTTTACCTGCAGAAGCACTTTTTCTTTATGATGAAAAAGATGTTGAACGTATCAATAAGCGTATTGCTGACGGTGAAAATGAACAACGGGTCAATGTTGAATTACAACGCTTTCAGGCGTTACGAGGTTTTGTGGAGGCGCAAACTTGTCGACGCCGAGTTGTGCTGAATTATTTTGCCGAATTTACCGAGCAAAGTTGCGGTAACTGTGATATTTGCTTAGATCCACCTAGCCAGTTTGATGCCACACAAGCGGCGCAAAAAGTGCTTTCTTGTGTCTATCGTATTGAAGGTAATGGCGATATAGAGCATGTGGTTGCTGTTTTACGCGCGGAGCTGAATGACAAAATTATCCAACTCAACCATGATAAAGTTTCAACCTTTGGTATCGGAAAAGATAAAACGCCGGGTTATTGGTTTTCAATCGTGCGGCAATTAATACATTTAGGCTATTTACAGCAAGATATCGCTGCTCAGTCAAACTTATGCTTAACGCAAGCGGCTGGTAGTATTTTGAAAGGCCTTCAACCGTTGATGCTTGCGGCTCCTCGCTTACAAAAGGCCAGTTACTGGCAACGCAATAAACGTGAGAAAGTTTATGACCGAGCCTTATTCTCTAAGTTAAGATCATTACGTAAAGAGATTGCCAAACTTGAAGATATCGCACCCTTTATTGTTTTTAATGATGCGACTTTAGCCGAGCTGGCACGGATAAAACCTTTAACATCACGACAAATGCTCAATGTCAGTGGCATTGGTGATACTAAACTTGCTCGTTATGGTGAGCCATTTTTGTCCTTGATTAAACAGCACCAGAGCTAGATGAAGTTTACTTTTGAGTTAGACATCGCTTACTTACTGTTTGTTGAATTACAGCGACAAAAAAAGCGCATTAAAGCGCTTTTTAGATGCAGTACAGTAGAGTAAAATCATAAAATTTTGAAAATGCTACTATACAAAAAGTCTAATTACTTGAGACTTGCGTAGTAAGCAGCAATGTTAGCAACATCTTCATCAGATAATGCCATAGCCATTGGAGCCATTACTGGATCTTTACGGTTGCCCGATTTAAAATCTTTTAATTGCTTGGCAATGTAAGCTTCTTTTTGACCGGCAAGGTTAGGGTACATAGGAACAGCAGAAACACCTGCAGCACCGTGACACGCTGCACACATTGCAGTTTTTGATTTACCGGCAGCTGCGTCGCCAGCGAAAACAGGTGAAGCCATCATAACAGTAGCGGCAACAGCTAAAGTAAGTTTTTTCATAAATATAATCTCTCTTTGGTAAACAATATTAAAGGATCCTCAATTGATTATATGTAAAAAGTAAACTGTTGTCGTTGCTTTTTTTAGGATCATGCCAGTATGAAAAATTATCTATTACTTTGTTGCGCTAGCACAAGTTTTAAACAATTAATTAGCCCTAATCTAGATTAAGTAGAGCCCTATGTTGACAAAAAACGCTATAAAAATAACCGATATTGAGGAAGTTAACTCAAGGGTATTACAGTTCCAATTTAATGTTGAATGGACAATGGATAATACGGCAGTCATTATTGACTATCTTGTGCAAATGATTGCTGCAAAAGTAATGGAAACAATACAAGGTGCGGATCTTCACTGTGTAAGAATACACTATGGTGTCAGTGAATTTTTATTGAACTTCGAAGAATACAGTCACTCTTGTTGGTTAGAGTGCGCTACAGAGCAAGATATTCTAGGTTTAAGTGAAATTAAACTAATTCTATCATAGTCTTATAAGACTTATTTAATGGGTTTATACCTTGATGCTCAGCCATTATAAAAATGATCGTTGTTCTCAAACCGCTGATAAGCACTGAGAGAGAACCAACTTAATAGCTTTGAAATAAGGTAACTTTTAATGGAAAAAATTCTGATAAGCAGCTGCTTTTTAGGTCATAAGGTTAGATATGATGGTGGTGATAATTTATTAGTAAACGCCACGCTTAAACGTTGGCAAGCGGCTGAGCGCTTGGTGGTTATTTGCCCCGAATTAGCTGGAGGTTTATCTACTCCTAGGCCACCAGCCGAAATTCAATTAAGTAATGAAAACATTATCGTTAAAACTAATAGCGGTGAAGATGTGACACCAGCCTTTGAGCTAGGGGCGCAACGAGCGTTGTCACTTTGTCATGCACACGGCGTCCGTTATGCGTTGCTAAAAGAGTCAAGCCCATCATGTGGTAGCTCAAGCATTTATAATGGTGAATTTAGTCAACATAAAGTCCCTGGACAAGGTATTACTACAGCTCTGTTGCGCGCCAATGGGATTAAAGTATTTTCTGAAAAAAATTTACTCTCTTTAATCGCTGAGCTTAGTTAATCCGAATTCAGCTGAGTTAAGTATTGGCAATATTGACGTGGTTAGTTAGGGTTTGAGATATATCGCTAATCAATGCTCGAGTTTGCTTTATGATGGCATTGGCACTGGTGGCAACATTATAATCGCTGACCCCTATGCTCAGTGTCATTGGTGGTAAGCGGGTACCTGACTTACTACTGACAAACCTTAGTTTTTCGACGCCCTGGCGAATTTTTTCCGCAATCTCGCCAGCAATATTACGCTCTACATCGGGTAGCAAAATTAGAAATTCATCACCGGCAGATCTTATTGGTAAGCCACTTTCACCAACATAACTACTTACTTTTTTAGCTATTTTGGCTAATAGTACATCACTGAGTAATGGACCAAAGCGTTCATTCATCTGAGAAAAATGATCAATATTGACCACTATTGCCGCGACATGTTTGGTGGGATCATTCGATAGCCAAGTATCTAAATGCTTGGTCATAGCCTTACGGTTATAGAGTCCGGTTAATGGATCTAAATAGACTTCTTTTTTAACCTCATCTAACTCTGAACGTAGAGCGTCAGTCGAACGCTGAGATAGCCGTAGCTGTTCAGCGAGCTTTTCTTGTGCAAGTTTAAAATGCTTAGTATTTTGACGGATTTGTTTAATTGCGCTAAAAACTTCATTTTTATTAGTCGATTGCAAGTTGGAGATGTTGTGATCCAATTGATTAATTAAATGATTAGTACAAACCGAGGATTGCGTGCTATTAGCATGTAAATCGACTAATACCTCATCAAGATCATCAATTAATTCACTTCGAAAAGCACTCTGTTTTAACACATATTGGCGATAAGCTTCGGCTAAAAAGAAGTTATCAATTTTTTTTCCAGTAGCGAGCTGCTTTTCAATGGCACTATTTAGCTGTTTTGAATTTTGGTTGAGATAGTGATAACTGACTGCGTAATTGGTTGGCGTCGCTGGGATATGCCATAACTGCAATTGTTTTATGGCGGCGTGCATTTTTTGTTCGGCTTGTTCTATAGAGTCATGGTACTGCACTATTCCAACCTTAAGTTAGGGAGTTCGCTACTCATAGCTAGTAAACCATTTTGTAGTAATTTTTGAAAAACTACCAGAGTAAAAGCAATTTAAAGTCGTAATAAAACGGATAAAGAACTGAAAAATAGTGTTAGATAAAACATTTACTTTATAAATATATTGGTTTTGTTATGGTATCGGGCTAATTGATATCCTATTTATATTTGAGATTTAGTCATGAAAGCATTTTCAACCACGATGTTTGTTTTATTTCTTGTGATAGCTTGCCAATCACCTAAGTCTCAGCGCGAATTAGTTAATTATGATCTTAAGCAAGTTATTGAAGAATACCAATATTTTAAAGATCATCAAAGTCCCTTTAATCAAGATATTGCCGGACAAACTAATCGCCAGCTACCTGATTTATCACCAGACAAACTAGAACAACAGCATCAGACTTTACTTGCTATTTCTCAGCGTTTAGCACAAGTGGCAATAAAGGGGTTGACGAGAGATGAAGCGATCAATCACTCTGTTTTATCGTACAGCATTAAAAACCAACTTGATAATTATAGTAATCATGAACATTACATGCCCTTGACTGCTGAGTCGGGCTTTCATGTTTGGATCAGTCGAATTAATCGTCAAGTTAGCTTTAAAACAGCGCAGGATTATAATGATTATCTTGCAAGGCTCTCTGCGCTGCCGAAGTATTTTTCTCAACAAATGTTCTGGATGGACAAAGGTATTGAAGCAGGAATTACGCAGCCTAAAATTGTTTTAGAAGGTTTTGAAGAGTCGATTAAAGCGTTTATCAAAAAAGATGCGACATTAAGCACATATTATCAACCGTTTTTAACCATGCCGCCACACTTTACTGAAGCACTTAAATTAAGTTTAAGCGCTAAAGCCAAAAGTACTATTTTACAAGTTGTTATGCCAAGCTATCAGAAATATTACGATTACATGGTGCAACGTTATCAGCCGAATGCTAGAACTAATATTGCTGCCAGCTCATTACCTAATGGTAAAAAATACTACCTCAACCGTTTACAGCATTATACTACCTTACCTATCTCTGTGGATGAAGTGCATAAAACTGGTATAGCTGAAGTGCAGCGTATTAGAGCTGAAATGGAACAGATTATTCAACAATTGAATTTTTCCGGCAATTTTGCTGATTTCGTTAACTTTCTACGGACAGATAAACAATTTTATGCCACCAGCCCTGAAGGCTTACTTAAAGAAGCTGCTTTTATTGCTAAAAAAATGGATGCGCAATTACCACGTTTTTTTAAAACCTTACCACGAACGCCTTATGGTGTGATTGAAGTGCCCGCAAATATTGCTCCTAAATATACTACAGGGCGATACTCTGGACCATCACGAGATGATCAAGCTGGTAATTACTGGGTAAATACTTATCGTCTCGATCGTCGACCTTTATATGTTTTGGAAGCATTAACCTTACATGAGGCAGTGCCCGGTCATCACTTGCAAAGTTCCATCGCACGAGAAATGAGTAATGTGCCTAAATTTAGAAATAGCACCTATATTTCGGCATTTGGTGAAGGTTGGGGGCTCTATTCCGAATACTTAGGTTTGGAAGCCGGTTTTTATCAAAACCCTTATAGTGACTTTGGTCGATTAACTTATGAAATGTGGCGTGCGTGTCGATTGGTAGTTGATACAGGTATGCATGCGAAAGGCTGGAGTCGTGAGCGTGCAATGAATTTTTTAGCTGATAATACCGCGTTATCACTGCACAATGTTAAAACTGAAATTGATCGCTATATTTCTTGGCCAGGGCAAGCACTCTCTTATAAAATGGGTGAGCTAACCATCAAGAGATTGCGAAAAATGGCTGAACAAGAACTAGCCGAAAGTTTTGATTTAAGAGACTTTCATGATCAGGTACTAAAAAATGGTTCGATGCCGCTATCAATGCTTGAGGTGCTGATGAATGAATATATTGCAGATAAGAAAGCAGAACAGCTAAATTTGCGAGAAAGCAATTAAGTCGAGTACAAAGCAAAGCGCGCAAAGAATACCGAGATTATGACGGCGAACTGTTCAATTAAGACAAGCCCCCACTATATCTAAATTTTGCAGTTCCGCTATCATAGGTTGCCCCTTAGATCGGTAACTTTGCGTCGTCAGTTTTCACTGGGTTTGCCCTTGTTGAGCCTTAACGGCTCAATAGCGATTATAAGTAATGTATTGCATTTGTAAACCACTTTTAAAGTAAACTAAATGAAATCAAATACGATTATTATAGCCCTGACAGATTTATTCATCTACAACATGGAAAAAAAATGCTCAATGAAGCAAATACTGCTAGCAGTTGTCCTCAGTTTTTGCCTCACTAATACTGGTTCAGCAGAGCCGAGTAACATAGCTAAAAATTATCGTCAGTTACTTAATGGCTATTATTTACAAGATAAAGCTACGTTGATCTCCCAAGATATTGTTGATGCTGCACAGGTAGTCGTAAATCGTCGTAAAAATTATAGCCCCGATACCGTAATAATAGCTTTTTCTTTGTTGTCTGATGTCGCATTTAATCGTGGTAATTTGCTTGCAGCGCTACAATTTGCGCAATATGGTAACGAAATAGAACCAGCTGATGTGCCGCTACAACTGGATTTATTGCTAAAAATTGCCCGCGGCTATTATGCTCAAGGTCAGTACATTCAGTTGAGAGATACGGCTGAAAAAGCAGCTTGGTTGGCTGAACAATCGCATGATATGAATTATCACTTACAGGCATTAGCTTACTCAGTGGTCGCTTGTTCGTTAAGTGCCAATTATACCTTAGCAGTTGCCGAGCTAGATAAGGTGGAATACCTACTGAGTCAAAATCAGGGAAATGTTGATCAAATTACCTTGTTAGAGATTATTGCTGAAGCACATTTTAATTTGGCTGAGTATGAAAATGCTGTGGAACTACTTAATCATGTGCTAAAGCTGCGCAATGATATGTCAATAACTCAAGGGGTTGCACGAACCTATCACTTAATGGCTAATAGTTATTATCAACTACAGCGATATGATGATGCGTATAATGCTTTTTGGCAGTCGCTGCAATTTGCTAAACAGCATAAATTAACTATTCGAGCAGCGTTCGCTGAGTTAGGTTTAGGGCAAGTTTTATATCAACAGCGACAGTTTACTACAGCCAAAGAGCGCTTGCTTAATGCTCAGCTGGTATTTAATCAATATAATTTGGCGCAGGTTAAGTTGACGACGAAAACTAGCCTCGTAAAGGTGATGTATGAATTAAATCAGCACTCGGAAGCCAATGAAATTTTACTTTCAGCTCAATCTCTAGCTGAAACATTAGTATTATCGCCGCAACAAATAGAGCTGTTTTTATTGCTCAGCGATTACTATTATGCCACACAGAAATTCGAACTAGCCATTAAAGCACAGAAACGTTACTTGATGTTATATCAAGGATTCTATCCGAAAGACAATATCAGAAAATCTTTAGCGAGTAGCGCAAAAATAGCTAAAAATAAAACCAAGGAATTAGCCTTGAACTTGGCGGAAAAAAGCCAGTTAAGTCTCACTTTTACTGATAAGTATCATCACCAACAAATGCTGATTACTTTACTGGCTGTGGCACTAAGTTGTAGTATTTTTTTTGCTGTTTTCTATCGCTTTAAACTGCACCACCAACGACTTAATCATGGTTATGATGAGCAAGAATTACCTAAAACTCACTTAGCACAGCCGATACAAACCAAACGTTGGTATCAACAGCAATATAAAATGGCAAGAAAGTATCAATATAATATTTCAGTCGCTTATTTAGTGGTTGAAAATTGGCAAGAACTCAGTTTTCATTTTAACCAAAAAACACTGCTCGATGTCAGTAAAGCGTTGGCCATTATTATTAATGAATATATTGCTGAGGAAGACTACGCAGGAGTAATCAGTGCAGGGGAGTATTTATTTTTATGTCCTCACCAAACACCAGAGCAAGTGATAACTAAATTTACCGATATAAAACAGGCAATAAAAACTCAATTTTTTGCCAATCTAGGTGATTATTCGGTTAAAGTCAGGTGTTCGATTGAGGCGCCGAACATTCAAGATATTGACCCTTATGTTTTTCTTTCTCGTTTGAGTGAAAGTACCAAAACTAAGTAATTAAATTATATAACTGCAGGTAAAGTCATGTTTTTTGTTTTAGCTATTAGTGCAATATTTGTCGTAGTGAGTATTTATTTTTTCTTTAAAGCTGAAAACTTACAACGTGAAATTATATTGATGAAACGGGATATTTCAGCAACAAAAAAAGAGAATAAAGCTTATGTCGATATGATGGCAATTATTGCCCAGCGTAATGAAGAGAGTGTCAAACAGCGCTTTATTGACTTAAGAGCTACAGCTACATCGCTTGAAGACAGTGAAATGTTTGATATTATTGCCCCGATGATTAATAACTATGCAACTATTTTTAATGACAGTGTTCGAGCAAAAGGTAAATTGCAGTCAGCAGTGAAAAAAGTTTATGAAGGTTACCGGCAAGGTACTTATAAGGTTTTGAGTAATCATATTAGCCAAGCGAGTAAAGAAATAAGGCGTGCTTGGTCGAGTAATAATATTAATGGTTTTATTATTATTGTTGAAGCCTTCTTGTGCACCAAACAGTAAAAATAAGTAATAAAAAACCGCTTTTTAGCGGTTTTTTAATATTAGCTAACTGCTGAATTAAGGTCTAATGGTAATATTAGGTGCAGTATCAATTTCACCATCATCAGAAATCGTTGCGGCATTACTATCACATAACAAGACCGCGATATTACCTGATTTACTGCTACGGATAAACGTAAGGTCATAACCAAATTGGGTTAAGCTACTGGTAGCAAATTTCTGTGCCAATGATAATTTATCCCATAAGCTTGATTGCTCAGGTGAATACTGGCGTCTTTCTAGTAAGACTTCTCGGTCAAGAACTGCGTGCACAATGGCCTCTTTATAAAATTTTGTATGACGTGATATGAATCACTTATGGGAATCTATATTAGATTTTTGTTAAGATCAACATATAATACTAGTTCTACTAAGTTTCTCCCCAGACAGTGAACAAACTTAATAGAGTTGGTATAAACTCGAATCTTCTGCATATATATTTATCTGTGGGGGCATTTATAGGAGTTATTTTCCCAATCAGCAGTATTAAATATTTATAACGTTATTTTTAATGCGATAGCACGTTATACTATTTTTTAGTAAATAATGATTAATTAGAGTAAATGTTTGTATGAGTCAGGTATTAAACGATCTTTCTGCGTTATTAAAATTAGAACGAATAGAGCAAGGCATTTACCGTGGTGAAAGCCAAGATTTAGGTTTTAAAGCTTTATTTGGTGGCCAAGTGATGGGACAAGCGTTATCGGCGGCACAAGAAACTGTTGCAGTAACCCATAATGTGCATTCCTTACATTCTTATTTTTTAAGACCCGGTGATGCTAGCAAGCCTGTGGTATATCAAGTTGAAAATATTCGCGATGGTCGTAGTTTTAATACCCGTCGAGTCAATGCTATTCAAAATGGTCAAGCTATTTTTTATATGACAGCTTCGTTTCAGCAACAAGAACAGGGCTTTGATCATCAAGATGCTATGCCATTGGTGCCAGGGCCTGAGGATTTACAATCATATACCGATTTTATTTTTGAAAATCAAGCATCTATTCCGGAAACGATTCGTGGTAAATTTCTATCTGAAAAGCCAATAGAGACCAGAGCCGTTCAGCAATATAATTGGTTAAATCCTGAAAAAACTGAAGCTAAATGTTATATGTGGATTAAGGCAAATGGCAGTCTGCCGGATGATCTTCGTATCCATACATATTTACTGGCTTATACCTCTGATTTTTCATTTTTGCCGACCGCTTTATTCCCACATGGGGTGAGTTATTGGCAACCAAACTTTCAATTGGCAACAATAGATCATTCGATGTGGTTTCATCGGCCATTCCGTTTAGATGAATGGCTGCTTTATAGTATAGATAGCCCATCAGCTAGCGGTGGTAGAGGCCTAGTTAAAGGGCAAATATTTAACCGTGAAGGTTTGCTTGTCGCCTCTACAATGCAAGAAGGCGTTATGCGTCAGCGCTAACTTTTGAACTGTGCCAATCGTGGCCACTAGGGTGTTGAAAAACCCTTAAATCAAACAGTGGTGCGGCGGCATAAAGGTGATCAAATATATCGGCTTGAATTGCTTCGTAGTTAACCCAGCTTTGATCATTGCTGAAAAAGTATAGCTCTAGCGGTAAACCAACCTCAGTGGCCGGGAGTTGTCTCACCATGCAAGTCATTTCGTGATGAACATTTCTGTGCTGCTTTAAATAAGCGCTAATGTAAGCTCTAAAAGTGCCAATATTAGTTAACTGCCGAGTATTTATTGTTGCGGCCGTCAGTGGTGCTTTACTGATGGCTTGAGCGGTTTCTTTTTTAATTTCAGCTTGTTTTTCAGCAAGGTAGTTACTGATAAGTTGCACTGACTTTAGTGCTTCAAGCTGCTCTTGGCTATAGAATTTAATACTACGAACATCAATAACAATGGCGCGCTTAATGCGCCGACCACCAGAGTTAAGCATGCCACGCCAGTTTTTAAATGAACCACTGGTTAAGGCATAAGTTGGTACGGTTGTAACGGTATTATCAAAGTTTTTAACTTTGACGGTATTCAAACCAATTTCAATAACATCGCCATCAGCACCATATTTCGGTAATTCAATCCAATCGCCAGGTGCGACCATTTTGTTCGCTGAAATTTGAATACTGGCAACTAAACCTTTAATGGTATCTTGAAAGACTAAAATTAATACCGCGGTTAAGGCACCTAAACCACTCAGTAAATAAAGTGGTGAGCGGTCTAATACCAGCGATACCGCCAGTATGCTGGCCACTAAATATACCACCAGTTTAATAACTTGTAAGGTTGAATTTAATGGTAAATAACGCTCGCTCGCTGTTTGTCGATAAAGGCTATTGATAACATTAAGTACCGAGCTAATGCTACGTGCAATTTGAAAACAAAGCCCAATTTTGGCAAAAACAATAAGTACAGTAGCAAGTAGAGAGTCGGTATTGACTAATAATGGTGTTAGCAATAACAGTAAGACTAGAGGAACCAGCAAAGATATTCGCGAAAACACTTGGTGATCAAATAAGAGGTCATCCCACGTGTTCTTTGATGCAATAGTTAGTTTATGAATAAACAGCAGGACATAGTTTTTAGCGATATAAAAACTGATACTGCAAAATAATAAAATTAGCACTAGGCCGATAATGCTAACACCTAACGAACTATACGCTGTCGGCAGACCTTGTTCAGTTAACCAGAACGCGATTATTTCCTGCATTACATTTCCTTGTTGGCTTGCTCTTCAAGCTGAAGCATTTTTTTATCTTTATCAAGCCACAACTGATTGACCCACTTTTGAAACTGAATTTTATAAGCACGATCATTGACGTAATCGCCCTTGAGTGAATCATCAATATCTTGAGTTTCAATAGCAACACTGACCCGTTTCACTTTGCCGGATAAAAAATCAAAAAAAGTAGGGATGCCGTCAGGATAATAAATGCTGACGTTAACCACCTTACTTAGATTACCTTTCATTGCTTGCAAAACAAAACCAATACCGCCAGCTTTTGGCTTTAATAACCGATCAAATGGCGAGTTTTGTTTCTTATGTTTCTTGGCGGTATAGCGCGTACCTTCAATAAAATTCATGACACTAACCGGTTTATGCTTGAACTTCTCACAGGCTTTTTTGGTGGTTTCTATATCTTTGCCTCTAAGATGTGGATTTTTCTTTAAAAAAGGCTGGCTGTAGCGTTTCATAAAAGGAAAATCGAGCGCCCACCATGCTAAACCTAAGAAAGGCACATAAATTAATTCTTTTTTCAGAAAGAATTTTAAAAATGGGATCTGGCCATGCAAAACTCGTTGCAATACGAGAATATCAACCCAGCTTTGATGGTTACTAATCACTAAATACCAGTCTTGCATTTTTAATTTTTCTAAACCAGTGACATTCATTTTAGTTTTAGTGAATAGTTTTTGATTAAAGGTATTGAATAGCACCCAGTTACTGGCCATTTGATCTAACAAATAGCTAAAAATCTTTTGCCATGAAGCTAAAGGAACTAAGGCTTTACATAGCGAAAATACCAGAATCGGCACAAGCCAAAATAGGGTGTTGATAATATAAAGTAAAAATGAAAGGCTGCCAGTAAGCGCACCGGGTAAAAAATTTAACATAAAAAACCAAAAATCAATTAAGACAAATGCTGAGAACAATATTAATGGTTTTCAGCTTATTTTTCAGTAAAAATCGTTAAAAAATTAAGCGTAACAACGTTAAGTCGAGATTGTGCTTATTGTTGATGGTGTTGTTAATTGTGATGAAAGTCACAAAAATACTAGTTGAGTTGCCATGTTTCACTAAGATTATTGTTATTATGCATATAAATTGGTGCATACAAACGATATTTCATATTGGATAAAAACGCACCATTAATTTATTGCTTAGGATTATTGAGCAATAAATAGAAAATCCAGCATAGAAAAATAATGCATTGGCCATGCTAATGCCATTAAGCAGTAGAAAATAACAAACAAGTCTATATTAAGTGCAAAAGATGATTGCCAAGTAACCACTTTTCAAGGCAAGCTAAGTAGATATTAAAGAGGGTGGGTTATTATGAAATTTAATCGTGCAGTGATAAAGGTTGGTAGTGCTTTAGTGTCTCCTGATGCTAAGGGGTGTAGTGGTAAGTACCTACTTGCTATTGCTCGCTTTATTACACAATGTCAGCAAGCGGGTAAAGAAATTATCCTCGTATCATCTGGTAGCGTTGCCGCTGGCAGGAGTTTGATCACGCACGGCTCTCCTAACCCCTCAATCCCCACTAAACAAGCTATGGCAGCGGTTGGTCAGATGAAGATGATGGCAAATTGGCAGCGTTTTTTTGATGTACCATGCAGCCAATTATTGATCACCCATGGCGATTTAAAAGACCGCCAGCGTTACATTAATATTAAAAACACCTTAAGAATATTATTAGAAAACGGTGTTATTCCGATTGTTAATGAAAATGATACGGTAGCCACTGAAGAATTAAAGGTCGGCGACAATGATAACCTAGCGGCATTAGTTGCTTTAGTCAGTGAAGCTGATAGTTTATTCATTTTAAGTGATGTAGATGGGGTTTTTGAACAAGATCCGCGTTTAAATCCGCAAGCTAAGTTAGTTCCTGAAATAGCAAAAATTGATGATGCCATTTATGCCATGGCTGGCGCGACCCATAATCACATTGCTACGGGTGGCATGAAAACAAAAATTCAAGCGGCTGAAAAAGCGGTAGAAAATGGCATTGAAACCTATATTTTAAATGGTAGTCGTGGTGAAGTGTTTGAACAACTTCTATCTGGTGAAAATCCTGGCACGCACTTTATTGCTCAACAAGGCGCAACACGAGCGCGGAAGCATTGGTTAAAACATACTTTAAAAAGTAATGGTAAGGTCATGTTAGATATGGGGGCTGTTAGTGCATTAACCGAAAAAGGTGCATCGTTGCTGCCATCAGGTATCTCAGAGGTAAGTGGCAATTTTAAAGTCGGTGATTGTATTGATGTGTATGATGGTAAGAACCAGCAGCCTATTGCAAAAGGTATCAGCCAATATAATTATCGTGATTTAAAGCGTATTCAAGGTAAGAAAAGTGATGAGATTGCTACTTTACTGGGTTGTTGCCCAAGTAAAGTGGTTATTCATCGTGATGATATGGTTGTGTTAGCTAAGAGTAAAAATTACTAGGTAGAGTGAAAAGTATGTTTGATATTGCAAAAAGTGCTGTACTTGCTAAACAAGCGGCATTAACCGTAGCGCAATTAAGCAGTCATGAGAAAAATAGCTTATTACTGCACATGGCAGATGCTATTGTTGAAAATTGTGCGGTTATTATTAGCGAAAATGCAAAAGATATTATCGCCGGTAAAGCAAAAGGTTTAGCGCCTGCGATGCTTGATAGATTACTCCTGACGGAGCAAGGTGTTGATGATATTGCCAATGCCATTCGTGAAATTGTTCGTTTGGACGACCCCATTGGTCATATTGATAATATGGCTTTAAGACCTAATGGCATACAAGTGGGAAAAATGCGCATACCATTAGGTGTTATTGCGATGATTTATGAAGCTCGACCTAATGTTACGGCTGAATCGGCGGCGTTATGTCTGAAGTCAGGTAATGCTGTTATCCTGCGCGGTGGTTCTGAAGCGATCCATAGTAATATTGCTTTAGCCAAATGCCTACATCAAGTGTTAGAGCAAGCGAACATCGATAAAAACTGTATTACTGTTATTCCAGATACCAGTCGTAGTGTAATTGAATTGCTGTTAAAGCAACATGAGAGCATCGACTTAGTGATCCCTCGTGGTGGTGAAGGACTGATTCGTTATGTTACCGAGCATAGTCAAATCCCCGTCATTCAGCATTTTAAAGGGGTATGTCATTTATTTATTGATAAATATGCTGATTTTACTAAAGCCATTAATATCCTCGTAAACGGTAAAACTCAACGCCCGAGTGCCTGTAATTCATTAGAAACGGTATTAGTGCATGCTGGTGTTGCTGCTGAGTTATTGCCGAAAATTGCCCTAGCCTTAAAACCGGCACAAGTAAAAATACATGCTTGTCAGCAAAGTTTAGCTTATTTTTCTGCTGCAACGCTGGCAACCAATGCCGATTATCATGCTGAATATTTGGCACAGGAGATAGCGATAAAAGTTGTCAATAGTTTCGCGCAAGCGATCACACATATTCAAACTTATAGTTCTGATCATACTGAAGTTATTGTCAGCCAAGATATAACACGGAGTCAGCGTTTTATCCGCAGTATTAACTCATCTGTGGTAATGGTTAACGCCTCTTCACGCTTTTCAGATGGCGGTCAGCTAGGTTTAGGATCAGAAATTGGTATTTCTACCAGTAAACTGCATGCATATGGACCTATGGGGTTAACGGCGCTAACGACTGAAAAGTTCGTGGTATTAGGTGATGGACAAATAAGAGACTAACGCTAACTTATACCAAATCTATTAAGTTTCACTGAGCGGGAATAAATTTATACCAATTTGATTAAATTTCTTCCCAATTCAGAGCGATTCTCGCTGAGTGGAAAAGAACTTAATCAATTTGGTATTAGTAGAATTGGTATAATAATGCCCTGAAACGGTTTGTCAGGGCATTATATTTAACTTGATGCATGTATTTTAATCATACGAAGGTTATTCTTCAAGATATGAGCAACAATAGTCAGCTAATTCATTCACCTGGATTTTAAAGGATGAACTGGCCGCCACCTCAAACGCTTGATTTGCAGTATAGCTTTGCCAAGTATCACTATCAGCCAGTAAAACGTTGACACTGCCTTGTTGAATTTCCATTAATTCCTTTTTATCGGTCGAAAAGGTATATTCACCAGGCATCATAATGCCTAAGGTCTTTGTTGAGCCATCAGAAAAAGTTACTTTTCTGCTGGTAACTTGGCCATCAAAGTAAATACTGGCTACTTTCGTTACACTTACATTGTTAAATTCAGTCATTATTTTCTCTCTATTTACTGGCAATAAAAAAGCGGTATTGGTTTAAAACTCAACACCGCTAAGCTTGTTTAAGACCATAGCTTCTAAATAACTGCTCACTTAGTGCGATAAGGGAGCACTTTCTTTAGATGGTATGGTATAACTTAGTGCATTATAAACTAGCCATTAGCTTCAACAATACGTTTCATATCAGTCATATAGCCACGTAATTTTTTACCCACCACTTCCACTTGATGGCTACGAATGGCTTCATTCACCGCAATTAAACGAACATTATCAACACCGTTATCAGTTGATGACTGACCTTCACCTAATTGTTCTAATGTCAGTTTGTTGGCGTAATCAGTAAGTAAAGGTACTGCAGCATGAGTGAATAAATAATTACCATATTCGGCGGTATCAGAAATTACCACATTCATTTCGTATAACTTGTTACGGGCAATGCAGTTGGCGATTAATGGTGTTTCATGTAATGACTCATAATAAGCAGACTCTTCAATGATGCCCGCAGCAACCATAGATTCAAAAGCGAGTTCTACACCAGCTTTAATCATAGCAACAATAAATATACCTTTGTCGTAATATTCTTGCTCGCTGATTTCTGTTGGGCAATCAGCGGCTAGTTCAAATGAACTTTCTGCCGTTTCTGCACGCCATTTTAATAAGTTTTCATCGTCGTTGGCCCAGTCTGCCATCATAGTTGCAGAGAAGTGGCCTTCGATAATATCATCCATATGCTTTTCGAATAATGGACGTAAAATGACTTTTAGCTCTTCAGCCATATCAAAAGCTTTTACTTTTGCAGGGTTTGATAGTCTATCCATCATGTTGGTAATACCACCATGCTTTAAGCCTTCGGTAGTGGTTTCAATGCCGTATTGCAATAATTTACGTGCATACGCGGCATCCATACCTTGTGCAATTAATTGCTTGTGACCTAACACTGCTGCTGTTTGCAGCATGCCACATAGAATCGTTTGTTCGCCCATCAGATCAGATTTAACTTCAGCGATAAACGATGATTCTAATACACCGGCTCGATCACCACCGGTAGCTGAAGCATAAGCTTTAGCGATGGCTAAACCATTACCTTGTGGATCGTTTTCAGGATGTACAGCAATCAGTGTTGGCACACCAAAGCCACGTTTGTATTCTTCACGTACTTCTGTACCTGGACACTTAGGAGCGACCATAACAACAGTAATATCAGGACGAATTTGCATGCCTTCTTCAACAATGTTAAAGCCGTGCGAATAAGATAACGTCGCGCCTTTTTTCATTAATGGCATTACCGCGGTAACCGCAGAAGTATGTTGCTTGTCTGGAGTTAGGTTCAACACTAAATCAGCTTGTGGGATTAATTCTTGGTAATTGCCAACAGTGAAACCATTTTCTGTGGCCCATTGGTAAGATTGGCGTTTTTCTGCAATGGCGGCATCACGTAACGCATAAGAAATGTTCAAACCTGAGTCGCGCATGTTCAAACCTTGATTGAGGCCCTGTGCACCACAACCGACAATAACGATATTCCAATCTTTAATGAAATTACAACCATCACTGAATTCTTCGCGTTGCATAAAGCGACATTTGCCTAATTGCGCTAATTTTTCACGTAAACTTAAAGTATTGAAATAGTTACCCATCTTGCTCTCCTGTACTTGGCTACTGGCCAAGAAAATATAATGATTTGGTCGAATTGTTGACCTTGAAAACATCATAGCTAAAAAATACTGCTGCTTAAAATGATATATTTGCATTGTAGTGTTGCATTATTTGCAATACCATTTGGTTTGTTACTCAATTGAAGGAGCTAGTGTGGAATTAAAGTCATTACGGATGTTTGTCGATTTAGCCAAATCATTGCACTTTGGTAAAACTGCTGAACTACATCATGTCAGCCCTTCAACGTTAAGCCGTGTTATTCAGCGTCTAGAGCTTGAAGTTGGTGATTCGTTATTGCACCGAGACAATAGAACCGTGGTGTTAAGTGAAGCGGGTAAGCAATTTTATCAGTTTGCTCAGCAGCAGCTAGAGCAATGGCAATTACTGAAACTTTCATTGAGCCAAAAGCAAGCTGACCTTCAAGGTAAGCTACATATTTTTTGTTCTGTGACGGCAGCTTATAGTCATTTGCCGCCATTGTTAGAGCGCTTTCGTCAGCAACATCCGATGGTCGAAATTATGTTAACGACCGGCGATGCGGCGGATGCGTTAGAGCAAGTTGAAAAGCAAGCGGTTGATTTTGCTATTGCCGCCAGACCAGAGCAATTATCGAGGATCTTTACTTTTCATCACCTTGCTGAGATCCCGTTAGCTGTTATTGCGCCGACCATGGTTTGTCGAGTTCAGCAACAAATCCAGCAAGACTTTCTTTGGTCTGATGTGCCGATCATTTTGCCGGAGCATGGTCCGGCAAGAAAACGTTTCGAGTACTGGTATCGTAAAAAACAACAAGGTAAAGCCAATATTTATGCGACGGTTTCAGGTCACGAAGCACTGGTTAGTATGGTGGCTTTAGGTTGTGGCGTTGGTATCGTACCGCGTGTAGTTGTTGAAAACAGCCCAGTGAAAGACCGCGTGCAATATTTAGAAAACGCCGGAGAAATAGCGCCTTTTGATCTCGGTGTTTGTTGTTTAAATCAAAGTAAAGAACAGCCACTGATTAAAGCTTTTTTTGCCAGCATTTAAGTTTTATTTATCAAGCAATGGCATCGGTTAAATGTCTTAATATTCTGTCCATAGCACGATAGGATAGCGCTTCAATTAAGTGTTTTCGTTCTATGTGATCGACGGACTCCATATCAGCAAGTGTTCTAGATATTTTTAAAATTTTATGGTGTGCTCGAGTTGATAAGTTGAGCTTTTCGATAGCCAACTCTAAAAACTCATTATCCTCTGGGTCGAGTTGACAGTAGCTCCTGACTTCAGCGCTGCCTAACTGCGCATTGACCTTGCCTTGGCGTTGTATTTGTTTCTGATAACATTTGCTTACTCGCTTTTGAATGGTGTTACTAGACTCTCCTCTCTCCGTTTCATTTGCCCACATTCCTCGAGGTAATCTAGTGACTTCAATTTGGATATCAATACGATCTAGAAAAGGTCCTGATAGTCTATTGAGATAGCGTAAAACCTGCTCTGGTGTGCTGCGCTTGTCATTGTAAAAGCCGGTTGGACTTGGATTCATCGCGGCGACAAGTTGAAACTGTGCGGGAAAAGTTTGTTTGAGTAGAGCACGTGATATGGTGACTTCACCTGACTCCATCGGCTCACGTAAAACATCGAGCACTTTACGTTCGAATTCAGGCAATTCGTCCAGAAAGAGTACACCGTTATGTGCTAATGAAATTTCACCGGGCTGAGGGTGACTGCCGCCACCGACCAGAGCCGCTGATGATGCAGTATGGTGTGGTGCACGAAATGGCCGAGTTAACCATGATTCGGGGCTGACGTTTTTATGGCAAATCGATTGGATGGCGGCACTTGAGAGTGCTTCTTGTTCGGTCATCGCTGGCAGAATACCCGGTAATCTACTGGCTAACATGGTTTTTCCTGTGCCGGGAGGACCAATAAATAGCAAGTTGTGACCACCGCTAGCGGCAATTTCTAATGCGCGTTTTGCTAATGGTTGACCGACCACATCAGCGATATCGTGTTCACTCTGCGTGTTATACGCTTGTAAGGTTTTTGTTTCGACGAGGGGTAAAGTTTTTTGTTTGAGAAAATGAGGAAATAATTGATTCAAGTGTGACAGGCTTAATATCTTCACGTTTTGCACCCAACTTGCTTGTTCGGCATTTTCATTGGGTATTACTAATGTGCGGCCGCTTTTTTGACAAGCCATCGCCATTGGGATCTCACCAATAATGGCGCGTAATTCGCCTGATAAAGCAAGCTCTCCGGCGAATTCATAGTTTTTTAAATCTGCTTCTGGCAGTTGTTGGGCAGCGGCAAGAATACCTAAGGCAATAGGAAGATCGAAACGTCCGCCTTCTTTGGGTAAATCAGCAGGCGCTAAATTTACCGTAATACGCTTAGCTGGAAACTCATAACCACAATTAATAATGGCACTACGCACACGGTCTTTTGCTTCTCGAACTGAGGTTTCCGGTAAACCGACAATGTTGAATGCGGGCAAGCCGTTGGCTAAGTGCACCTCTACCGTCACTAACGGAGATTCGAGGCCAACACGGGCTCTACTAAAAACACAGGCTAAGGTCATAAAAATCCATTTTTACTTTCACTAAGACTTTACGCAAGTGTAGCTAATTTATATTTTTTTTGCGAAAAAATATATCAACAAAGTCGGTGAGTCTTCATCAGAGTTTCAGGTTAATTTAAAAATTAGTGTAAAAACACTTGCGCTTGTTATTAGAGCTATGGTACTAATTTAAATAGGCTGGTAACAGCAAAACTAAAACCAATAAAATTACAGTAAATATAGATTAATATGCAAAAACTTAGTTCAGTGATTATTAACATTCTCGTCGTGGTGATTCTGAAATCATCGCGGGGAATTTGTTGAACTAAAGAAAAGTAAAAAATCTTAAAATAACAAACCCCCCGCTCCGAAAGGACCGGGGGGTTTGTCGTTATATAAACTATAAATCTGCGTCAAGCGCATTAGCATCATTACTTTTGGGAGAATACTTAAAAATCATAAAAACAGCTGACTTAGTTAGAATGAATAGCTAGTGCATAAAATGTGGTTTAAAAGTAAACATAAACATGACAACTGAAAAAAAACTAACTGGCGGCGGCTTATTATTTAACGTGCTAGAGCAGCATGGCGTTGAGCATGTTTTTGGCTACCCAGGTGGCGCAATAATGCCAATCTACGACGCCTTGTACGATAGCAATGTTGAGCATTTTTTGTGTCGACATGAACAAGGGGCAGCATTTTCAGCGGTAGGTTACGCTCGAGCATCAGGCAAAGTTGGTGTTTGTTTAGCAACCTCTGGTCCCGGTGCAACAAACTTGATCACTGGACTTGCTGACGCGTTAGCGGATTCAATTCCGGTTGTTGCTATCACGGGACAAGTTGCTACAGCAGCAATGGGCTCTGATGCCTTTCAAGAAATTGATATTTTTGGTTTGTCACTTGCTTGTACTAAACATTCTTTTCAAGTGACTGACATTAACGATTTAGCAAAAGTATTACATCAAGCGTTTGCGATTGCACTTGAAGGCAGACAGGGACCCGTTCTGGTTGATATTCCTAAAGATATTCAGCTTGCAGAGGTTAATGGTTGCCTAGATCATTTAGTTATTTTATCAAATAAAGTAAAACTACCACCCGCTAATGTTGGTAGTGCTATTGCCTTATTGAGTCAAGCGAAACAGCCAGTTTTATATGTTGGTGGCGGCGTGGGTATGGCCAATGCCATCGATGAGTTAAGGGCTTTTGCTAAATCCACCGGTGTGCCGAGTGTTTCTACTCTGAAAGGTTTAGGGGCTATTGATCCTAAAGACGAGAATTATTTAGGCATGCTTGGTATGCACGGTACCAAAGCAGCAAACTTAGCAGTACAAGAATGTGATTTATTAATTGCGGTAGGTGCGCGTTTTGATGACCGAGTAACCGGGAAGTTAAATGAATTTGCCCCTAATGCGAAAGTCATTCATTTTGATATTGATACCGCAGAAATAAACAAGCGCCGCGTTGCTGACGCGGCAATATTAGGTGATTTAAAGGTTAATTTACCGGCCTTAGCTATCCCTCTATCTATCGGGCCATGGCAAGAAAAATGTCAGGGTATGAAAACGGATTTTAGCTGGGATTATAACCACCCAGGTGAGTCAATTTTTGCCCCTGCGGTGCTAAAAGAAATCAGTGATAACATGCCAGAGAATACCTGCGTTACGACGGATGTTGGTCAACACCAAATGTGGGCCGCGCAGCATATGCTATTTGATGATCCAAGTAACTTTTTAACCAGTGGTGGTATGGGCACCATGGGCTTTGGCGTACCTGCGGCTGTGGGTGCACAAGTGAGTCGACCAACTGATTGTATTATTGCCGTTTCGGGTGATGGTTCATTTATGATGAATGTCCAAGAACTTTCCACTATCAAACGTTTTCAGCTACCGGTTAAAATTGTGCTTATTGATAATGCTAAATTGGGCATGGTGCGACAATGGCAAGACTTGTTCTTTAATGGTCGATTAAGTGAAACAGACTTAGCTGATAATCCAGATTTTGTTATGTTAGCCAATGCCTTTGATATCAAAGCAAAATTAATCACTAATAAATCACAAGTAACTGCTGCCATTGAAGAAATGTTAGAACATGACGGGCCTTATTTACTGCAGGTAAAAATTGACGCGCAAGATAATGTTTGGCCATTGGTACCACCTAACACCGCTAACGATAAAATGATGGAGAGTACGTAAATGAAGAACTATCAATTAACCATAAAAGCGGATGATAAGCAGGTGGTACTTGAGCGTATTTTGCAGGTTACTCGTTACCGAGGTTTTCTCATTAGCGGTATAAACGCCAAAGTGAATACAGGTACCAATGTCGGTACGATTGAACTGATGGTCAGAAGTGAGCGTCCGATTGAACTTTTGGTCGATCAAATTAATAAACTGATCGACATCAAAGAAGTCAAGGTAGACAATAGCGCATCACAGCAGTGCATTGCATAATGCTGGATTAAACCCTCGACAACAAGTAAGAAAAATTAAAGCAGAAAATGTGGCTAAATTTGGCGTTATCTGTTTGGTATAAAATAAAATTTAGGAATAAGAAATGGCTAAAGTTAATGCAGAACTAATTTGGTTTAATGGTGAACTCATGCCGTGGCAGAACGCTACAGTACATGTAATGAGTCATGCGTTACATTACGGCTCTTCAGTATTTGAAGGTATTCGTGCTTACAATACTCATAAAGGTACCTGTATCTTTCGTCTAGAAGAGCATATTAAGCGGTTATTTGAATCAGCAAAAATATACCGTATGAACATTCCTTTTACCGAAGCAGAAGTGGTTCAAGCGTGTAAAGATGCGGTAGCAAAAAATAATTTAAAATCAGCTTACTTACGTCCTTTAGCATTTTTAGGCGACATTGGTATGGGTCTTCGTCCACCTATTGACGCAGTAGCCGATGTGATGATTGCCGCTTTTAGCTGGGAAGCTTATTTAGGTGCTGATGCTATTGAAAACGGTGTTGAAGTTGGTGTCTCAAGCTGGAATCGACTGGCGCCGAATACTATGCCAACTGCAGCGAAAGCTGGCGGTAACTACTTATCCTCACAGTTAATTTCTACCGAAGCCGCCCGTCATGGTTATGCTGAAGGTGTTGCCTTAGATATTAATAATATGGTTAGTGAAGGTGCGGGGCAAAATTTATTTTTAATTCGTAATGGTGTGCTTTATACCCCACCGGGTACGGCGTCAATATTACAAGGTTTGACTCGTGACACCGTATTTTTCCTTGCTAAGCAGTTAGGTTATGAAGTGCGCGAAGAACCAATTTCCCGTGAATCGCTTTATCTAGCAGATGAATTCTTTATGTGTGGTACCGCTACTGAAGTAGTACCGGTTAAATCAGTTGATGGTATTGCTGTAGGTAATGGTTCTCGTGGGCCAATGACTGAAGCAATTCAAACCGCATTTTTTGGTATTTTTGATGGTAGTACTGAAGTGCCTGAAAACTGGTTAGATCCTGTGTTATAGACCTAGGTTTTTGCTACTTCGCTAAGCTTCTAGCTTCTTCGTTGGAAGTACTCACTTATATTGATAAGTTGTGTACTTCCTGCCTTGAAGTTTAGTTGAATTAGCAGCAACTCTGTAACGTAAACCGAACGACTATAAATAAAATACTTATTTTAAAAGCGCATTCAAATAGTGTTTTTTTAAAATAGCTAACAGCAATATTATCAATTCATCACGAACTTAACGCATTTAAGGAATTTGTCATGCCAAAATTACGCTCAGCAACCTCAACTCAAGGCCGAAATATGGCAGGCGCTCGTGCGCTCTGGCGTGCAACAGGCATGACTGATGGCGACTTTGGTAAACCTATTGTTGCGGTAGTTAACTCATTTACTCAGTTTGTACCGGGTCATGTGCATTTAAAAGATATGGGCCAATTGGTCGCTGGCGCTATTGCAGAAGCGGGTGGTGTCGCGAAAGAATTTAATACTATCGCGGTTGATGATGGTATTGCTATGGGTCACAGTGGCATGCTTTATAGCTTGCCTTCTCGCGACTTAATTGCTGATTCTGTTGAATATATGGTGAACGCCCATTGTGCCGATGCCATGGTGTGTATTTCTAATTGCGACAAAATTACCCCAGGTATGTTAATGGCGGCTATGCGCTTAAATATTCCGGTAATATTTGTTTCAGGTGGCCCAATGGAAGCAGGTAAAACTAAGCTTTCAGATCAAATTATTAAGCTTGATTTAGTTGATGCCATGATCCAAGGCGCTGATCCGAAAGTATCTGATAAGCAATCAGATCAAGTAGAACGCTCGGCCTGTCCAACTTGTGGTTCATGTTCTGGCATGTTCACGGCAAACTCAATGAACTGTTTAGCCGAAGCATTAGGCTTAGCCTTACCGGGTAACGGTTCAATGCTGGCAACTCATGCTGATAGAGAGAAGTTATTTTTAGATGCTGGTAAACAAATTGTTGCATTAACCAAGCGTTACTATCAAGACAACGATGAGTCAGCACTGCCGCGCAATATTGCCAGCAAAGAAGCTTTACACAATGCTATGTGTTTAGATATTGCCATGGGGGGCTCAACTAATACTATCTTGCATTTACTGGCTACCGCGCAAGAAGCTGAAATAGATTACACCATGGAAGACATGGATAAATTATCACGTATTGTACCCCAGCTATGTAAAGTTGCGCCATCAACGCCTAAGTATCATATGGAAGATGTACATCGCGCCGGTGGTGTAATCGCTATTCTAGGTGAATTATCACGTGCAGGTTTATTAAACACCGATGTCCCCAATATTTTTGGTACAACGCTTGCTGATGTCATTGCTAAATATGATATTAAAGTCACTGATGATGAAGAGGTTAAAAAATTCTATCGTGCAGGCCCTGCTGGTATTCGTACCACCAAAGCATTTAGCCAAGATTGTCGTTGGGATACGTTAGATGATGACCGAGAAAATGGTTGTATTCGAAGCCTTGAGCATGCTTTTTCAACCGAAGGTGGTTTAGCGGTACTTTCAGGTAATATTGCGATAGATGGTTGTGTGGTTAAAACGGCTGGCGTGTCAGACGATAATTTAGTCTTTACTGGTCCTGCGCATATTTTTGAAAGCCAAGACGCTGCTGTCGCCGGTATCTTAGATAAAAAAGTCGTAGCAGGTGAGGTAGTGGTTATTCGCTATGAAGGCCCTAAAGGTGGTCCGGGCATGCAAGAAATGCTTTATCCAACCACTTACTTAAAATCTATGGGCTTAGGCAAAGCGTGTGCTTTGTTAACTGATGGCCGTTTCTCCGGTGGTACTTCAGGTTTATCTATTGGTCATGTTTCTCCAGAAGCCGCTGATGGCGGTACTATTGCACTGGTAGAGCAAGGCGATATTATTCATATAGATATTCCTACTCGTGAAATAACCTTGCAAGTACCTGAAACTGAGCTTGCAGCGCGTCGCGTGGCGATGGAAGCGAAAGGTAAAGGTGCATGGAAGCCAGTTGATCGTGTACGACCTATCAGTTATGCACTTAAAAATTATGCAATGTTAGCAACGAGTGCTGATAAAGGCGCTGTGCGCAACCGTGACTTACTTGATGGTTTACTTGCTGATTCGGTGGGTAAATAGCGATGTTAGACATCACTTTGAAACACTATGCACTCAAGCAAATTAAAGCAACGAGTGCTGACAAAGGTGCTGTGCGCAACTGTGACCTACTTGATGACATAGTTGATAACATCGAGTAACGGAGAAAGATAATGACTGAAGCTGAACAGCAAGCCATAGTGCTTGCTAAAGCGAGGCAAGAGCAAGCACTAGATTACCTGCGTAGGATCTTACTAGCACCGGTTTATGATGTGGCTGTTGAATCTGATTTAACACCATTAACTAAACTATCCTCTCGCTTAGGTAATCAAATATTTCTTAAACGGGAAGATCAGCAACCCGTGCACTCCTTTAAATTACGTGGTGCTTATAATAAATTAGTTAATTTGTCAGAGCAGCAATGTTTGCATGGTGTTATAGCCGCCTCCGCGGGTAATCATGCCCAAGGGTTGGCATTAGCAGCGCATAAGATGGGCATTAAAGCGACGATAGTTATGCCGATCACCACACCCGATATAAAAGTTGATAACGTTAGACGTTATGGTGCTGAAGTGCGCTTAGTTGGCAAAAGTTTTAATGAAGCACAGCAAGCTTCTGTGGAATATGCGAACGCTGAACATAAAACCTTAATCCACCCTTTTGATGACCCGGATGTGATTGCGGGTCAGGGCACGGTAGCGAAAGAGTTACTACAACAGCGGCCGAATACTGATGTGGTCTTTGTGCCTGTTGGTGGTGGTGGTTTATTGGCTGGTATGGCGGTATATTTAAAGCAACTACAGCCTCATATTAAGGTTATCGGTGTAGAAGCTGAAGATTCAGCTTGTTTAAAAGCAGCTTTAAGCGCGGGAAAACCGGTTGATTTAGCACAAGTGGGATTATTTGCCGATGGCGTGGCTGTTAAGCGTATTGGTGAGCATACCTTTGATTTGATCAAACATTATTGTGATGACGTTATTACGGTATCTACCGATGAAATTTGTGCCTCGATAAAAGATATATTCGAGCAAACACGGGTGATTTCGGAGCCGGCGGGGGCGTTATCTTTAGCGGGATTACAAAAATATTGCCAAACGAGCCAAGGTGATGAGTCATTAGTGGCTATTCTTTCTGGCGCTAATATGAATTTTCATACTTTGCGCTATATTTCTGAACGCTGTGAACTAGGTGAACAAAAAGAAGCAGTTTATGCGGTTAAAATACCAGAAGAAAAAGGCAGTTTTAGAAAGTTCTGCCAAGCACTGGCTGGCCGAGTAATAACCGAATTTAATTATCGTTACGCTAATAAACATGACGCTTTAGCCCAAGTTGAAAATGCCAATATCTTTGTTGGTGTTCGTTTAGGTGGCGAGGTAAATGATAGAGAAAAATTAACTCAAAGCTTACAGAGTCAAAACTATGAGTTAATTGACTTCACCGAAAATGAACTGGCAAAGTTGCATGTTAGATACATGATCGGCGGTAAAAATGAATTGTCAGCGCAAGAGCGTATTTTTCGCTTCCAATTTCCGGAATACCCCGGCGCATTGGAAAAGTTTTTAGACACCCTTGGTGAATATTGGAATATTACCTTATTTCATTATCGTAATCATGGCGCCGCATTTGGCCAAGTGTTAGCGGGCTTTGAAGTAGAACAACATCAAGAAGGTGAGTTCTTTGCCCATTTGAAAGCTCTGGGTTATGAATGGCAAGAAGAAACGGCTAATAAGGCTTATCAAACCTTTCTGACCTAAAGGTTAATATTTTGTTATAAAAAAGCAGCTTTAAGCTGCTTTTTTTATGAAATGCTTTATCTTTATGTCGCTAAGCAGAAATGCTAAATAGAAAAATTATAATAAAAGGATGTTTTATGTCAGATTTGTACCCTGATAAACAAAATTCAGCTCCTAGCCCTGGGCTTAAAAATCTTGTCCCTATCACGATTAAGCAACGGCTTGTTGCTATGGACATTCTCAGAGGCTTAGCTTTAATTGGTATTCTATTAATGAATATAGAGTGGTTTAACCGCGCTATTGCAGGCCTTGGTCGTCAAGACACCAGTTTATCAGGGTTAGATCATGTTGTTGGTTGGCTGATTCGTTGCTTCGTTGAAGGTAAATTTTATACATTGTTTTCCCTGTTATTTGGTATGGGTTTTGCCGTTATGTTGATCCGCGCTAAACAGGCTGAGCGGCCTTTTGGTGCTTGGTTCTCACGTCGTATGATTGCCTTAATTGTCTTCGGCCTATTACATATGATTTTTTTATGGGGCGGAGATATTTTACAAAATTATGGTGTCGCGGGTTTACTATTACTAGCCTGGGTAATGTTACTTAAAAAACAGGGTTTTGAGCAATATGATAATCCTCAAGCATTTTTTAAGTTAGCTGTAGTGTGGTTGTCAGTACCGATTATGATCACTGTCGTCAGTGCTATTGGTTTCGGGCTGAGCCATGATAATGATGCTTTGCTAGCACAATGGCATGAAGAAATAAAAGTCACTGAGCGGGTTGATGCAATTAACTTAGCAAACGAAAGTCGCTTAAAAATACCAGAAAATAACGATGAATCAGTGACTGGTGAACTCGCTAAAAATATCACCGATGAGCCAATGAATAAAATGCCGAATACTTTAATGGGCATTGCAAGCGATGAGCTTGCCGATGAAAATATTACAGCATCAATTGAACAACACTCTGCTGCAATCATAGAAATGCAGGCGCAAGCTATCGTAGAGCAACAGCAAGATCTGCGCGCTGATGAAGCGGCCGAAATTAAAGCTTTTACACAAGGCAGTTATTGGCAAGCGACTGAGTTTCGATTTGATTTTGCCTTATTTATGCTGATGTTTACCATACCTTTTTCACTTACTGTGCTGGTGCCGATATTTATTTTAGGTTACTGGTTAGTATCAAGCGGTATTATGGAAAATTATCAACAACATACTCGTGTCTTTAATATTACAGCATGGCTTGGTATTGGTTTGGGCTTGGTTATAGAAACCAGTGGATTATTAGTATCTCAGCATCCGGTGGCGAATCAAGTGGCTTTATTGCAAGCAGTAGGTGAAGGCTTATTTTACGTGGGTCAATTAGTGATGAGCGCAGGTTATTTTGGTTTAATCATGTACTTACTCAGCGATGAAAAATGGTGTAAACGCTTTGCGATGTTTTCACCAATGGGCAGAATGGCATTAACTAACTACATAATGCACTCTGTTATCTTGAGCTCTATTTTTTATGGTTATGCGGGTGGTTATTTTGGTGAAATATCAAGGGCACCACAAATGCTTATCGTCTTGGTAATTATTATTTTCCAATTGCTGTTTTCGCGCTGGTGGTTAAATCATTATGCCTTTGGTCCACTAGAATGGTTATGGCGTTGCTTGTCTTATAAAAAAATACAAGCTATGCGACTGAAATAAAGTAGTTAGTGGATAAGGCCTGTTATTTTAGGCCTTATTTAAAGTAGATTATTGGGCCGTAATTTGAGCTTCTAAAATGGCTACTTTAGCTTCTAGCTCAGTGAGCTTAGTGCGTGTTTTTATCAATACTTGTGTTTGTACATCGAACTCTTCACGAGTGACAACGTCAAGTTGAGATAACTTACGTTGTAGTACTACTTTGGTTTTATCTTCCATTTCATTGGCAAAATCTTTTAAGCCTGCAGGAATGGAATCGGTAACTTGTTTGGCAATTTCTTCTATTTTTTTGGCGTTAATCATCTCAATGCTCTTAATTGATAAGCGATAAGCTTATTGTAACTAATCTAGCCAGTATTGATAATCAAATCGTATTTAAAGCAGATAAGAAATTAAGCAAGTTAGAGAAAGTTGATGTTGTCTTGCAAGAAAAACAGGTAAAATCGTCGACCGATTATCTTATCCATAAATTAGAGTTACGACGCAGCGATGAAATTAAACCCAGGCCAAAATGAAGCAAAAAAATATGTTGATGGTCCTTGCCTAGTATTAGCAGGAGCAGGCAGTGGTAAAACTGGGGTTATTTGTCAGAAAATTGCCCATTTAATTCAAAATTGTGGTTATAAAGCCAAAAATATTGCCGCGGTAACCTTTACCAATAAAGCAGCCCGTGAAATGAAAGAGCGTGTGGTTAAAATGATGGATAAAACACAAACACGTGGTTTAACGGTTTGTACTTTCCACTCATTGGGTTTAGATATTATTCGCCGTGAATTAAAAACCTTAGGTTATAAACCTGGCTTTACCTTATTTGATGATCAAGACAGCTTAGCGTTATTGAAGGAGCTTACGCAGGATGAGCTTGAAGGCGATAAAGACTTATTAAGTAAATTACAGATGATGATTTCTAATTGGAAGAATGATCTGTTATTGCCTGATGATGCTATTAAACAGGCTGTTGATGCTGACGCTAAGTCATATGCTGAGTTTTATGGCATGTATCAAAAGCATATGAAAGCCTATAACGCACTTGATTTTGATGACTTGATTTTAATTCCAACCCTATTAATGCGTAACTATCCAGAAGTACGAGCACGTTGGCAGAATAAAATTCAATATATGCTAGTTGATGAATATCAAGATACGAATGCCAGCCAATATGAATTAGTTAAATTGATCACCGGTGAAAAAGGGTTATTAACTGTGGTGGGTGATGACGATCAATCTATTTACTCATGGCGTGGTGCTAAGCCACAAAACTTAGTGTTATTAGGACAAGACTACCCAAACCTTAAGTTGATTAAGCTTGAGCAAAACTATCGTTCCAGTGGCCGTATTTTGAAATGTGCTAATATTTTGATCGCCAATAACCCTCATGTATATGATAAAGCTCTTTTTAGTGAGCTTAACTATGGGGTTGAGCTAAGAGTACTGCAAACTAAGAATGAAGAGCATGAGGTTGAGCGGGTTGTTGGTGAGTTGATCGGCCACCGTTTTTTAAACAAAAGTAAATTCAAAGATTATGCGATTTTATATCGTGGTAATCATCAGTCGCGGCTATTGGAAAAAGCGCTGATGACGAACCGAATTCCCTATAAAATTAATGGTGGCACTTCGTTTTTTTCGCGTGCAGAAATTAAAGATATGATGGCGTTTCTACGAGTGTTAGTGAACCCTGACGACGATAATGCCTTTTTGCGTATTGTTAACGTACCACGTCGTGAAATTGGCCCTACAACCTTAGAGAAGTTGGGGAGTTATGCCAATATGCGGCAAATTAGCATGTTCGCGGCAAGTTTCGAATTAGGCTTAGAACAGCATCTTACTGGCCGTGGTTTGGTCAGTGTGCAACGATTTACTCGCTGGTTAGTTGAAACCGCAGATCATGCTGAACGTGGCGACACTTCTGCAGTATTACGCGCTATGGTGCGTGAAATTAACTATGAAGATTGGCTCTACGATACTTCACCTAGTGCAAAAGCCGCTGAAATGCGTATGAAAAATGTCACGCAACTTTTCAGTTGGGTCACGCAAATGCTAGAGGGTACTGACGATGAAGAGCCGATGACCTTGCCGCAAGTGGTTACTCGGTTAACGCTACGTGACATGATGGAACGTAATGAAGATGAGGAAGAAACTGACCAAGTACAACTAATGACGTTGCATGCTTCGAAAGGTCTAGAGTTCCCTTATGTTTTTCTCATCGGTATGGAAGAAGGTATTTTACCACACCAAACCAGTATGGATGAAGGCAATGTCGAAGAAGAGCGTCGCTTAGCTTATGTCGGTATTACTCGTGCTCAGAAGGAGTTAATTTTTACTTATGCTCGTGAACGACGTCAGTACGGTGAAGTATCGAGAACTGAAGCCAGTCGATTTTTACATGAATTGCCACAAGATGATTTAAGTTGGGAATTGACGCAAACTAAACAGAGCATAGAAAAAAAGCAAGCTACAGCAAAAATGGGTGTGGCAAATTTACGTGAAATGCTAAAAAATAAAAAGTAATGTATTAAATAGCCTTAGAGTCACTGAATATTCAGCTAGCTTTGGTCTACTTTTATCAATTAATATAATAAAGAGCACAAGTACGAACATATTATCTGTTTGAATTATAACCAAGAGTTTTCTATATTAAGGGGGGATAGTTAAGTGACTAACTTCGTGTTTATATTGATTCGAATAGGGAAGATAAAATGATCAAGCGCTCGACAGCAGAAAAAATGTTACTAATTCTAAGTACATTTGCTGTTATTACCATTTCACCATTTGCTTATATACGCTGGCTTGAAGGTGACATTATGATGGCTTTTATTGATGCGCTAGTTGTGGTTATGATGTCCGTTTTTTTTATTTTTATTTATCATAGTAGAAATATTAAGACGGCAAAAATTATATTAGCTGTCTTTCTTGCTATCTCTATAGTGACGGTTGTTGCCATTCGTGGGCAATCACATTTATTTTGGCTATATCCTGCAATGATTGCCTTTTACTATATGTTGCCGGCCCGTCCTGCCGGTATTATATGCTTTATTGCTATCGGTTTTATTGCCATCATATTATTTCCTTTTATAAGTTATTTAGAGTTTTTAACCATTAGTTTTACCTTGTTTCTAACGGCATTATTTTCATATGTAATATTTAATAATTACAGCAAAACTAATCGTAAATTAGCCTTGTTAGCCAGTATTGATCCGCTAACTTTATCTGGTAATCGCCGAGCTTTGGATAAACAATTGGCACGCATTCTTGCAGAACAAAGCAGAGAGCACTCAAAAGTTTCATTGTTACTATTAGATTTAGATCATTTTAAGAAAGTTAATGATAATCATGGTCATGCAAATGGTGATTTAGTACTAATTGAGTTGGTTGAATTAATCCAAAAGCACACGCGTTCGTTAGATGATTTATACCGTTATGGTGGCGAAGAGTTTATTATTTTACCGTTAAAAGTTGATTTGCTTAAAGCTAAATCAGTTGCAGAAAACCTACGCGAAAAAATAGCGCAATCAACGTTTGCCAATGGCATCTCCGTAACTGTTTCTATTGGTGTCGCGGAGTATCGTGCTGGAGAAACAGCGGAAGCATGGATCAGTCGAGCAGATGCTGCTTTATATTTAGCAAAAGATCTGGGGCGTAATAGAGTGGTTATAGAAACTGAGATAGCCGTGGCACAGGCATTATAGCTTATGGAGATATCAATGGGAGCAATTTGCAAAATTCAATGTAGCTGCCAGCGTTTTGATTCAACAAATAGCAAGTGCGCTAAAGCACTCAAATTATAGGCTTGTCATAGGCAACTTTGGCGTTATAAACCCGTTTAATTCGATGTGCGTTAATTGAACTGGCCATTGAGTCAAGTATTTTTACATCATTTTACAAGTACGTTATAAATTATATTTAGTTAATATTTGTTGATAAACACCTGATTTTTTAATTGCCGCTAATGCCGAAGCTAACCGGACAATGACTTTATTTGACGTTGCTAAACCTGTTGCTATATAGAGTTCTGTGGGAAAGTTGGCTAAGGATAAGTAAGGCGCAATATTGCTAGCATCAAAGCCCGCTTGAGTTATCTCTCTGTCTAATGCCATATAGTTGGTTAATACCAAATCGATCCGACCATTAAATAGCATTGACCACATCTGCTTACTGGTAACACTTAACGATAAATTTTCTTGTTCAGTAAAGCCATTTTTATGTAGAAAATGATCTGAATGATAGCCCCTTATTGTTCCTACGATATACGGCTTCGCACTTTCAAGTGATAGTAATTTAATATCTTGACGACTTTTTAGACCAACAAGTACCGCAGTACTTTTATAGGTTTGTCCAACCCATTGAAACATTGCTTCACGATTCGGTGTTTTTAACAAAGAAAACATAAAGGTATTTTTTTGAGTTTGAGTGGTTTTATAGCCACGAGCGAATGGCTGTATTTCAATGGTACCGGATAGTTCCGCTTTAGCTAGTACGGCTTGCACTAACTCAACCAAAGCACCGCAGGCATGACCTTTACTATCGATAAAATGGTACGGAGGTAGTTCTTCGGCTACAAAGATTAACGGCTTATCCTTAGCATAGCTAAATGCCGTACTACCGGAGCACAAGGATAAGAATATAAAAGAAAGAATCACCTTTTTGAGCTTGGTCATAAGCTAACTATTACTAACGGCTACTGAATACAATATAGCGCAGGGAGGGGAGGAGGTAAATGTTTGACGTTAGCTAGGTCGGTGAATCAACCTAGCTAAGCAGTATTATTCTTTAATTTCTTTAATGACTTGTTGGTTTTTTAAATGCAAAGCATTAAAGAATTTTAGTAGCGTATCATCATTACAGCTACGGAAGTGTTTGTGTTCTGGCTTACGGAAAAAAGCACTGAGCTCATGTTTGCTCAGTGTTAATTCGGCGGAAGACAATAAGCTGATAATTTCGTCGGCTTTCAATGCCAGTGCAATCTTTACTTTATTAAAAATAATATTATTATTAATTACTTGCTCTAACTGGGCTTGTGCGCCTGCTTTGGCACCGCGAAACTCAATAATTAAGCCATCAAGAAAGCTTGCTAAAACATTATCTGCGATACGGGTAAATGCTGGCTCACCGTTTTTGCGGAAAAAGTTATTAATTTCATCGTCAGTTTTTGTACATTCGGCGAGTTTAAAAATGGCCGATATTTTTTCATTGCTGAAAGCAAATATATAACGAATATGTTGTAAAACTTCGTTGTTAGTCATGTTTTTTCCTGTTGAGTTTATCTATTTGGTATTGCCTAATGTCAGGCGCTATAAAATGGCGACTGTGCTTTAGGCAATAAGTTGTTTGGGCTTATTAAGTAAAGCTAATGGTTAAGCAAATTGCGAGTGTTGCAATTACTGCCAATATGGTGACTTTCTTACTGTGATGTTGCTGCTGGCGTTGTAACTGTTTAAGTGTTGATAATTGCAGCCGCTGTGCTTCACGGTTGGTTTTTAAGTAATCGTAAACTAAATCAGGAATTTCTGGCAGTTTTTCATTCCAAAAAGGTAAGTTGTCTTTTACCTTATTAAATACTGCTTTAACACCCATTTGTTCTTTGACCCAGTTTTCTAAAAATGGTTTGGCTGTTTGCCAAAGGTCTAAAGCTGGATAAAGTTGACGTCCCAAACCTTCGATATAGAGTAGCGTTTTTTGTAATAACACTAGCTGTGGCTGTACTTCCATATTAAAACGACGTGCGGTATTGAAAAGGTTAATTAATACCTGACCAAAAGATATTTCAGACAAAGGTTTATTAAAAATAGGCTCGCATACAGTACGAATGGCAAATTCAAATTCATCAACGCTGGTGTCGCTGGGTACCCAACCGGAGTCTACATGCAGTTGTGCTACTTTACGGTAATCGCGATTGAAGAAAGCGACAAAGTTTTCTGCCAAATAACGTTTGTCTTCACGGTTTAAGGTGCCGACAATACCGCAATCAATGGCAATCCAAGTAGGATCTTGCGGATTGGTTGCATCAACAAAAACATTACCGGGATGCATGTCAGCATGAAAAAAGCTATCGCGGAATACTTGGGTGAAAAATACTTCCACGCCTCGTTCAGCTAGTAATTTCATATCGACATTTTTGCTATGTAAAGTATCAATTTCACCGACACCGATACCGTAAATACGCTCCATAACCATAACGTTTTTTGAGCAGTATTCACTATAGACTTCAGGAACGTACAGTACTTTATCGCTATCTCGTCCTTGGCTAAAGTTACGCTTAAGCTGAATAGCATTGCCTGCTTCTCGGTTTAAATCTAATTCTTCTAAGATAGTTTTTTTATATTCAGCAACAACTTCTACTGGCCGCAGTCGTTTGCCATCAGGTAGCCAACGGGCAACAATTTCTGCAAAAAATGACATCACTGTGATGTCGGCTAAAATGGTTTTTTCAATATTGGGACGTAGTACTTTTAATACTACCGCTTGCTCGCCATCTGAGTGCAACATAGTGGCAGTATGTACTTGAGCAATAGAGGCAGATGCTAATGGTGTTTGCTCAAAGTTGATAAAAGTTTCAGCAAAAGTATTAGCACCGATCGCTGTGGAAATAATTTTTTCAGCTTCTTGACCGGAAAATGCTGGCACTTTATCTTGCAGTAAAGTCAGTTCATTAGCGAAGTCATCAGGTAATAAATCTCGACGTGTCGAAAGCATTTGACCAAATTTAACAAATACTGGCCCAAGGGACTCTATCGCTAGGCGAAAACGTTGTGCTTTAGTTTTATCACGATGCTTATTTCTTAGCCAAAATAACGAGCGTCGAGCAATTCTTGCGTACCAAGGCAGATATTTTTCCGGCAAAAGCTCATCAAGCCCAAACTGAAGAAATGTTTTTACTATTTTGTATAAACGTTTACTACTCACCGTAAGGCCTTATGATAGTTTGGGTTGTTGATTGATTAATGTCTCAATACGTTGACTTAAAGCTGAAACCTTTTGCTCTACCTGCTCAACATCAAGGCTAAAATAGGTTATTTCAGCCGTAGTGACGACCAAACGTTTTTCATGTACTAGCCACTCACTGGCATCTGCTTTGATTTGTTTAGCGGTAAAATTTAATTTTTTTAATAATTTTTTACCTAGTTGGCCAAATTTATAGCTAGGAATATCACCAATACGTTTTGCTAACTCACTTTGCCAATCAATATCGAGGGTCTCTGCCACATGAGCAAAGCGCTGGGCTATTTTTAAATCACCTTGAATATCGAGTTTGTCATTTTTGATTAAGTCAGTGAGTTGTTGCTCTGTGTTTAACTCAATTAAGGTACTGATACTCGTAATAATGCAACAATCATTATGCTCATCACTGCTAGTGACATGAATTTTTTCATCGCTAACGGTAAAGCTTAAGGCAAAAGGTAACTCAGCTAGCTTGATCGTTAAGGTTTTCTCAGATAATGATTGTAATGCATGATTACCGTGCAGGTTATATTTCAAAAACTGATTTATAAGCGTTTCGAACACGGCAGTTAATGCTTGAGCAAACATAAATTGTTGGCTGATATCTGGGCGCATAAGATTAAAACTTATAACCTTTATGCAGGGCAACGACACCACCGGTTAAGTTTTTAAAGCTGGTTTGTTCGAAGCCCGCTGCATCCATCATGGTTTTAAGTGTTTCTTGATCAGGGTGCATGCGGATAGATTCAGCTAAATATTGATAGCTGTCACCGTCTTTAGCGACTAATTCACCCATCTTAGGTAAGATATTAAAAGAATAGAAGTCGTAGGCTTTATTGACCAATTGATGCTCTGGTTTAGAAAACTCTAATACTAATAAACGCCCTCCAGGCTTTAATACACGATACATCGAGCGTAATGCCATATCTTTATCAGTCACATTACGTAAACCAAAAGCGATAGTGATTATATCAAAAGTATTATCTTCAAAAGGTAAATACTGTGCATTGGCTTGTACATATTCAATATTTTGTACTAAACCACGATCACGTAACTTATCACGACCAACATTAAGCATTGAGCTATTTATATCAGCTAATATCACTTTACCCTCACGGCCGACCAGTTGTGAGAACTTTGCCGTTAAATCACCCGTGCCGCCTGCTAAATCTAACACTTTGTTACCCGGACGAACGCCGCTGGCATCAATAGTAAAGCGTTTCCATAATCGGTGAATACCAAATGACATCAAATCATTCATGACGTCATATTGTTGAGCAACAGAGTGAAAAACGCTGGCAACTTTCGACTCTTTTTCATTTTTTTCAACAGTTTGAAAGCCAAAGTGGGTGGTGTTCTCGTCACTATTGTCGTTGTTAGTTTGATGATTTTGATCGTGTGCTGACATCATGATTTCGCTATTAACTAAAATTACTGCTAGTTTACCGTATTTTTTGGCAATTATTAACACTTGAGATCAAGCTGGCGAGTATTAACTTATTGTTATTGTGAGGAGCTATGCAAAATTGAATTATTTGCGCTTAGGCATTAGAGTATTTTTCACGATTTGCTAACCAGCGACTGATAAGTGCGTTGGCTTGTTCAGGATATTTTTGCCAGATAAGACGGGCATGTTTTTGCACTTCTGGTATTAAATGAGCATCGCGTTGTAAATCGGCAATTTTTAAGTCAGCCAAACCGGTTTGCTTAGTACCCAGTAGTTCTCCAGGCCCTCTAATTTCGAGATCTTTTTGCGCGATGACAAAGCCATCGTTACTTGCTCTCAGGACATTTAAACGTTTAGTCGCGGTTTTAGTTAAGGGGGCTTTGTACATTAATACACAATGAGATGCGACTGAGCCACGACCGACACGGCCGCGTAATTGATGTAATTGTGCAAGGCCTAAGCGTTCTGGATTTTCAATCACCATCAAACTTGAGTTGGGTACGTCTACACCCACCTCTATCACGGTTGTTGCTACTAATAGCTCGAGTTCGCCGAGTTTAAAGCGTTCCATTACTGCCTGTTTTTCGTCAGCTTTCATACGACCATGTACTAAGCCAATTTTCAGCTCTGGCAATTGCGCTTGTAAATAAACTGCAGTATCTTCAGCGGCTTGGCATTGTAATACTTCTGATTCTTCAATTAGCGTACAAACCCAATAAGCTTGACGGTTATCATTAATGCAACCTTGTCGAATACGCTCAATAACATCATCACGACGAGAATCTGGCAAGGCAATGGTGGTAATCGGCGTACGACCAGGAGGTAATTCATCAATCACTGAGGTATCTAAATCTGCATAAGCTGTCATGGCTAACGTGCGAGGGATAGGTGTCGCGGTCATTATTAGCTGATGGGGATAATGGCCCTGCCAGGCACCTTTTTCGCGTAATGATAAACGTTGATGAACGCCAAACTTGTGTTGTTCATCAATAACAATTAAGGCGAGTTTATTGAATATTACTTGTTCTTGAAATAAGGCATGGGTACCGATCACCATTTGCATATCACCATTAGCGATAACTTCTAATGCTTGTCTTCTCGCTTTTGCTTTGGTTTTTCCAACCAACCAGCCAACAGAAATATTCAGTGGTTCGAACCAGTTTTGAAAATTAATTGCGTGTTGCTCAGCGAGTATTTCAGTTGGTGCCATGAGAGCTACCTGATAGCCTTGACCAATAGCGGTTAAAGCTGCCAAGCCGGCCACCAATGTTTTACCCGAGCCAACGTCACCTTGCACTAAGCGCATCATCGGCATGTGCTTTAATAAGTCGGTACGTATTTCTGCTGTTACTCTGGTTTGCGCACCTGTTGGTGAGAATGGTAGTGATGCTAGAAATTTCTGCTCAAGCTGTTCATCTATGGCTAATGAAACTGCAGGGTGGTGATCACTCGATGCCCGCAACTTCAACATACTGAGGTTATGGGCTAGCAGTTCTTCTTTAATAAGCCGAAGTTGTGCAGGATGTTTACCTTGCTCCATTAATACCACGGAGGTATCTGGAGGCGGCCGATGTATCAGTGCGAGTGCTTCAGCTAAGGCATATTGCTGATGGCTAATTTCAGCGGGCAGCAATTCTTCGACTTGGCCTCGTTGTAGGCGAATTAATGCTTGCTCAGTGAGATTACGTAAAGAAATTTGTCGTAGGCCGTCGGTGGTTGAATAAACCGGTGTTAAGGTTTCTTCGACAGCAGTTAATGGCTGGTCTTGAGCAAGTGCCTTATATTCAGGGTGCACCATTTCAAAGCCACGCACACCGCGATTAATTTCTCCATAACAACGAATATTAAGCCCAACAGCGAGATTGTTTTTTTGGCTAGCAGAGAAGTGAAAAAAACGTAAGTTGATACTGCCGCTACCATCATTAATGGTCACTAGTAACATTCTACGCTTGCCTTGGATTATCTGACTTTGTGTTACTTCGCCAATGATATTGGTATAAATACCGGGCATAAGATCGCGAACAGCCGTGACACGTGTGCGATCTTCGTAGCGTAGCGGTAAATGAAATAATAAATCTTGCAGAGATACTAAACCAATTTTTTCCAACTTACCGGCCATACCTGGTCCAACGCCTTTCAACGAGGTAACGGGAATTTTAGCTAAATTAGTTAATGCTTCCACTTGACGAGACACGCAGAATTCCTTGCTGTAAGTTGATTTATACCACGAGGGTATTATTTACTCGTCGTCAATATTCTGCCAAGCATCTTGGGTCATTTGCATTTGTTGCCACCATTGCTCAGAGGCAACAATTTGACCTGCTTCATCAATTTCTGGATAAGGTAGTCCCTTACGCTGACAAGCTTTGGCAAAAATAGGGTGGCCACCTTCAAATAATATACGTTGACGACGGGCATGACTTATTCGGGCTTGTTGGTATAAACCTGCCGCTTGGCGCTGGCGTTGAGCTTCATACAATACTACAGAACAAGCGACAGAAACATTTAATGACTGCACCATGCCTACCATGGGAATAACGATATCTTGGTCGGCCATTTCCAGTGCTTTTTCAGAGGCGCCAAACTTTTCTTGGCCAAGAATAATCGCGGTTGGCTTGGTATAATCAATTTCACGAAAATCGACGGCAGTATCAGATAAATTAGTTACCAGCACTTGCATGCCTTGTTGCTTTAATTCGTCGATGGCGTCTTCGGTCTTACTGTAATCATGAACATCTATCCAATTTTGACTACCTGCAGCACTACCACCGGAAAGGCGCATGGTTTCATTTTTCCATACTGCATGTACGTCACTCACACCCACAGCATCAGCGGTACGAACTACGGCGGCTAAATTATGGGTTTTGTGTACACCCTCCATACATACGGTTAAATCAGGTTGGCGTTGATCTAACATACTGTTAATTCGTTGTAGTCTATCCGGTGTCATATACTGGTTCTAAAGTTAGTTAAATATTGGCAAGCCTTTTTGTTTCTGGCCTACCGGAAAATTTGTAGCTATGTAGAGTGTGTTAGCTATAGTTTGGCAATTCCATAATACCGTCAATTTCAATCGCAACATCTTTCGGCAAACGGGCTACTTGCACTGCCGCTCTTGCAGGGTATGGTTGTTGAAAATATTGACTCATGATTTCGTTAACGATAGCGAAGTTAGCCAGATCTTGTAAAAATATATTCACTTTTACCATATCATTAATATTACCACCGGCTGCTTCACAAACCGCGACAAGGTTTTTAAATACCTGTTGAGCTTGTTCGGTAAAATCTTCAGAAACAATTTCCATGGTTGTTGGTACTAGTGGTATTTGGCCTGATAAATAAACAGTATTATTTACTTTTACGGCTTGGCTATAAGTGCCAATGGCACTTGGTGCATGTTCTGTACTAATAATGGTTTTCATATTTTTTCCTAAGCAATACTATTTGTTACGTACAACGCGTTGAACGTCACCCATAACTTTAATTTTTCGGATGATATCGGCAAGATGAACCCTGTTTCGACAGGTAATTTCCATATCAATGAGGTAAAGGCCAGATTCTTTTTCACCAGAATTGAGTGAGTGTACATTTGAGCCACAACGAGCAACCACATTGGTTAGTGCTGCTAGTGCGCCCTTGTGATTGAGAATATCGATACGTAACTTGGCAATAAAGTCCCGATCAATATCGGTATCCCATCTAACAGGGAATAGACTACCTTGCTCATGGCCTTTATTATTTCGACAACCATGTTGATGTACCATTAAGCCCTTACCTGGGCTTAAATAAGCAAGAATAGAGTCACCAGGAATAGGTCGGCAACACTTACCATAGCTAACCATCATGCCTTCTGTGCCTTTAATCGGCATTTTGCCTTTGGTTGAGGTTGGTTGCAGATCTGATTCTTCGGTAAATTCGTCTTTTAAGCGTTTAGCGATACCGATACTTAAAGCATTGCCGAGACCAATATTAATTAACAGCTCTTCAATGGTTTTGTTGCCGGTATCTTTGACTACTTGAGTCAGTTTTTCTTGCGCTATATCTTCTAGCTTAGTGGTACCTAACGCATGGCTGAGTAAACGTCTGCCTAGAGCAAGTGACTCGGTTTGTTCTTGTGAGCGCAAATAAGTACGAATTTGCAAGCGTGCTTTTGATGTGACAACAAAATTAAGCCAAGTGGCGTTAGGTCGAGCGGCGGTTGAAGTGATGACTTCAATAGTTTGGCCGGAATCTAGCGGCTGGCTTAATGGAAAAGGTTTACGATCGACTTTTACGCCCACGCAAGAGTTACCCACATCGGTATGCACAGCGTAAGCAAAATCGACAGCCGTTGCGCCCATAGGAAGTTCAATAATGCGACCATCGGGGGTGAAAACATAAATTTCTTCGGGAAAAAGATCTGATTTTACATTTTCAATAAATTCAAAAGAACTACCGGCACTTTGTTGTAATTCTAATAAACTTTGCATCCAGCGGCGTGCTTTCATTTGTGCTGTGGTGCCAGTGTCTTCACCGTCTTGTTTATATAGCCAGTGTGCCGCGACGCCTTTATCCGCCATTTGATCCATATCGTGGGTACGAATTTGAATTTCAACAGGAATACCGTGCGGACCAATTAACGAAGTGTGTAGCGATTGATAGCCATTAGTTTTTGGGATAGCAATATAGTCTTTAAAGCGTGATTCAATCGGTTTAAACAAGTTATGAGCGGCGCCTAAAGCACGATAACAGTCATCTATTTTATCACCAACGATGATTCTAAAGGCGTAAATGTCCATGACTTCATTGAACATGAGTTCTTTGTTTTGCATTTTACGATAGATAGAGTAAAGGTGCTTTTCTCGACCAATAACTTGTGCCTTAATACCACTTTCAGCTAAGCGTCGGGTGACTTCTTCTTGAATATTATTGATAATTTCTTTACGGTTGCCACGGGCTTGTTTAACCGCCGACTTTAATGCTCTAGAGCGCATAGGGTATAGCGCTTCAAAGCCTAATACTTCCAGTTCATTTTTGACATCATGAATACCGAGACGATTAGCAATTGGGGCATAGATATCTAGTGTTTCACGGGCTATGCGTCGGCGCTTATCGGGACGTAAAGACTCTAACGTGCGCATATTGTGAGTACGATCGGCAAGTTTGATTAAAATAACGCGAATGTCTTGTACCATGGCCAAGACCATTTTACGAAAGTTTTCCGCTTGCATTTCTTCTTTATTATCAAATTTTAACTTGTCGAGTTTACTGACACCTTCAACTAACTCAGCCACGGTATGACCGAAAAGTTCAGCGAGTTCATCTTTTGTAGTTTTTGTGTCTTCGATTACATCATGCAGCAAGGCGGCCATTAAGGTTTCATGATCTAAATGCATTTTGGCAAGATTAAGTGCCACCGCAACCGGATGGGTAATATATGGCTCACCGCTGGAACGCATTTGGCCATCGTGTGCTTCGCGCGCGACGATATAAGCCTGCTTCAATAGGTCAATTTGTACTTTTGACAAATAACTTGATACGTGTTCTTTTAGTGGTTCAAAAAGGTACACCCAGAAATTCCTTAATGATGATAGTGATTCAGAGTTTAACGATAAGATTAGAATACGATTATTTTGCCGCTATGCCAATGTTTAAGCGCACTAGAATGGAGCTTTTGTCACAAATTTGTTAAAAAATCTACGGAAAATAAAAAACGCGTAAACTACAAAGTCGTAATTTACGCGTTTTCAATGTTGCAACTAACGTTAAACGTTAGTGAAATTATTGATTACCACCAACAATTGCCGCAACAGCTGCTAATTCAGCAGAGTCTTGTTGTACTTGCTCATGACGCTCAGAATTGTCCATTACTTCAGTAGTAATAAGACCGGCTTCGATTTCACGCAAAGCAATTACTGTTGGTTTGTCATTTTCAGGTTCAACCAATGGATCTTTTCCGCCCGTAGCAATTTGACGAGCACGACGAGATGCAATTAACACCAAGTCAAAACGATTACCGACTTTTTCTACGGCATCTTCAACAGTTACGCGAGCCATTTGGTCACTCCAACAATTAAAATTTATAAAATAGTGGCGTAGTTTACTTGATCCACTGGTTGTTAAGCAAGCGCTCTACGTTAATAATTCTGCAAATAACTGTTGATGCTGACATGCTTGTTGGCTGCGTTTTAAACGTTGGTTATTTACTATGGTGGTTAAATCGCTTAATGCTTGGTCAAAGTCATCATTGATGATGATGTAATCAAATTCTTGATAATGCGAACATTCTGCTTGAGCTTGTGCCATTCTAGCTTGGATAACCTCTTCACTGTCTTGACCTCGACCACGTAGTCGATTTTCTAATTCTTGCTTCGACGGTGGGCTAATAAAGATGGTGGTTACTTCCGGCTTTTTCATTCTAACTTGCTGGGCGCCTTGCCAGTCAATATCAAGGAAAACATCAATACCCTGAGCAAGTTGCAAGTCTATTGCGACTTCACTAGTACCATAAAAATTACCAAAGACCTCCGCATACTCGTAGAAATGTTTGTCAGTAATGGCGTGTTTGAATTGTTCTTTGGTGACAAAGTGATAGTGTTGACCATCTATTTCACCGGGACGAGGGGCACGAGTTGTGTGGGAAACAGAAACCTGCATGGCTCTCGGGGATGTTTGTTTAAGTAAAGCCGAAATTAAGCTCGATTTACCTGCGCCACTTGGGGCAGATAGAATGAAAAGATTGCCTTTCGTTGTCACAATTTATCCTCTGTAGCTGATTAATGGTCATCAGTATTAATGGCGCGCACTATACTTAATATTTTCAGCTTTTCCCATTATTTTTCGGTAAAAGTAGCGTTAAACTTAAGCTTGATTAGGAAATGCCAACAGAAATTGGCAGATTGTCTTGATTAAGTTCAAGCAGGCTAACGGCATTGCGGCTGCCTTTTTTGATTAAATATAACCTTTCATCCGCTTGCTGCATAATTTGCTCGAGAGAGGTGTTTTTATTTGGCGTGACCAGTACTGCGCCAATACTGACCGAGACATAGCAGCTATTAGCAACCGCGCGATGCGGGATCGTAAGCTGAGTGACGCTGTCTAGACAAGAGGATAGTACGATTGATGCGGGAATATTATTTGCCATTGGAAAGTAAAAATAGAATTCTTCACCGCCACAACGAAAAATTTCACCATTATAACCATATAGGGCTCTTCTAAGGGTATTTGCTATTTTACGTAAGACGACATCACCTTGCTGATGGCCGTAATGATCATTGTACTTTTTAAAGTGATCAACGTCGATAATGCCATATACCATTGGATTTTTAGTTGTATTAGCTGATGTCCAACAATCAATGCTGTCTTGTTGCCATTTTCGTCGATTAGGTACTTCCGTAAGACTGTCGAATAAGGCAAACCTTTCTAATAAATTGCGCTGGCGAATAATTTCTAAATGCGTATTCACTCGCGCACGAACAATACTGTAATTAAAAGGTTTTTGAATATAATCACAAGCCCCCATCATTAAACCTTTCTCTTCATCTTCAACGTCTTGTAAACCGGTAATGAAAATCACTGGTATACTGGATAGTTTTGGGTGTTTTTTTAATTTTTCCATCAGCTCGAAGCCATTTTCTTCGGGCATTAAGATATCAAGCAAAATAATATCGGGCTCTTCTTGCAAGGCGTGCTGAAAACCTTGTTTAGCACTTTTACAAGCCACTACGTTGTAGTGGTCTTTAAAGATTGACGCTAACACTTTTAAGTTGACGCTTTCATCATCAATACACAAGATAGTATAATTTTTTTCACTAGCTCTACGGTGCTCTTCCTTATTGAACAGTTGCATTAGTAACTACCTCTATAGCAGCTTTGCTGATGATTAATTGGCATCAGTAATTTTTTCTTCTAAGATGAGTAATGCCACCAAGGCATCATCAAAATCGAAATCGTTGACTTGCTTTTGAATGGCAATAATTTGCTGATGGTACGGTGTTTCATAAGCTATTTTCATTAATTCATTCATAACATCTTCTGCTTGAATATTAGCTGACATTAAGCAAGGTTTTAACTTTTCTATGATTTTTTTTGCCTTATCCGTATCAAATTTTTGGTGGCTATTCGCTAATGGCATCGGATGATAAATACGGTTTAATTGCGCAACAATAAAGTCTAAATGTGTGGTTACTTCGTTGAGTTTTAATTCAACATGCAAACCTTGATGGTGTATTTCGTTTTCCAGCGCATTAGCCGAAGTTGCTAACTCAAAGGCACCAATATATTGCGCCGTGGATTTTAGTGAATGGGCACTGCGATATAATGATTCAGTTTGGCCTGTTTTATAATTTTGCGTCATTTCTTGTGACAGCGTTTGATATTTTAGCCAAAAATCATGAATGAGTTCAGTATAAAGCCCTTCTTTACCTTGGATCCTCTTGATCGCTTCATCAACGGCTAACCCCGTTTCTTGGCGTAATCTGGCCAAACTTTGTTCTCTTACACTTGATTGCAGTGGTTTAGATGATTGCAGTGGTTTAGATGACTGCGGGTTTGATAATAGGCTTTTTTTATCCAAATACTGAGTTAATGTTTTGTAGAGCAATTCAGGTTCAATGGGCTTAGTTAAGTGTTGATTCATACCGGCGATAACACTCTTCTCTATATCGCCTTCCATGGCGTGTGCGGTCATGGCAATAATCGGTAAATCTTGCAATTTTAAGGTTTGGCGGATTTCTTTAGTGGCGGTTAAGCCATCCATTTCGGGCATTTGAATGTCCATTAACACTAAATCAAACGCTTGTGTTGATATTTTTTCTAAAGCAATTAAACCATTTTCAGCATATTCAACCTTGATTTTTGTATCGGCTAAAAACTCTTTTGCCACTTGTTGGTTGATCATGTTGTCTTCAACTAATAAGACTTTGTAGGCGCTTAAATTTGGGATAGTAAGTACTGATTTGCTGTTTTCCACGCTAACTCTTTTACTTTTTTTACTTAACAGTTCAATGATTGTATCAACTAATACTGACTGGTTAACTGGCTTTTCAAGGAACTCATCAATACCAGCATTAATCGCCAATGTTTTAGCCTCATCTTTATCGTAAGCCGAGACCATTAATATGTGTGGGTGTTTATCTTTTGCTTGTGCTTGAATTTGTCTGGCGGCTTCAATACCATCCATTTTCGGCATTTTCCAATCCATCAATACGATATCATAAGGACGGCCATTTTTTTCTGCAGACAATACCGCGGCTAATGCTTGTTCGCCATTTTCTACGCCATCAGCAGAAATTTCGATATAAGCTAATGCTTCAATTAACACTTTCCTTGCAATATCAATATCATCAGCAACTAAAACTTTTAAATCGGTGAGCATTTGACGATTGACCGTCGGCATTATTGCAAGTTCTTGTTCAGCATGTTCAAAGTTGGCGGTAAAGCTAAAAACTGAGCCAGTGTTTAGTTCACTGCTTAACGATATCTGCCCTCCCATCAGTTCGGTTAATTGTTTGCTAATGGCTAAGCCTAAGCCGGTGCCACCGTATTTACGCGTAACAGAATCATCAGCTTGAGTAAAGGATTGGAAGAGTCCTTGTTGTTGCTCCTGACTCATGCCTATGCCCGTGTCGTGTATGGAGAATTTTAAGCAACTCTTTTGAGCACTCTCGCTGTGTTTTATAATGCACACGCGAATTGCACCTGACTGGGTAAATTTTACTGCGTTATTGGCTAAATTGATAAGCACTTGCTGCAAGCGTAGGGGGTCGCCAATTAATATTTTAGGTACTTCTGGAGCGATATCAATAACAAATTCTAAACCTTTTTCATGTACTTTAAAGGCACAAACATTCACCACACGTTGCAGAATCTCATCTAATGAAAACTGAATTTTTTCTAGGGTCAGCTTCTGCGCTTCAATTTTTGAAAAATCTAAAATATCGTTGATTAAGCCGAGCAATGATTTAGATGAGTCTTGTATTTTTTCTAAATAATCTTGTTGTGTTTCAGACAATTTTGTACGTAAAGCGAGTTGGCTTAAGCCAATAACAGCATTCATAGGGGTTCTGATCTCATGGCTCATATTGGCTAAGAAATTAGATTTTGCTTGGTTTGCTTGTTCGGCTTTAATTTTTTCTGCCGCTAACTCTTTAGTGCGTTCATGGATTTGATTTTCAAGATTACGGCTATAACTAACTACCTGCTGATACAGCTTGGCATTATCAAATGAAATGGCTGTTTGATCAGCAAGTAATTGTAAAACGTTAACACGTTCAGTACTAAAGGCACCTTCAATGTCATAATGTTCAAGATAAACAATGCCTTGTAAGTTTCCTTTAATAATGCTTGGCACACAGATAATTGACTTTGGCTGATGTTCGGCAAAGTAAGGATCAGAAATAAATTGCTCTTGAATACTGGTTTTAGTCAACACTTGTGCTTTTAAAGTGCGAGAAACAAAATTAATGATCGAGTAAGGTAGCTGTTGTGAAGCATTGCTAATACCATCACGTGATAAGGCGATTTCAGTATTTAAGATACCGTCACTTTGTAACAATAAGGCACCATTTTGTGCACCAGCATTTTCAATGATAATGACCATCATCCGATGGAGAAATGCTGTTAAGTCAACTTTGCCACTTAAGGTTTCAGAGGCTTTTAATACCGAAGCAAGATCAAGCACTTGAGCATTATTATTGTGTTGCTGATAACTCGGTATTTTATTACTGTGATGACGTGGTATTACTAGAAGTGATTGACGTAATTGCAGCAGCTGTTGTGCTTTATGATTAGCGCCCCATATTTGGTAGTCATTACAGGCTTGCTGATAATAATCTCTTGCTAATGACTTCTTATTGGCAGCTAACCAGTAATTGCCCGCAAGTTCATTGGCAAGTGCGACATGATGATTTGCCGAATGTTGTTTAGCAAGTGTAATGGCTTGATCATAGCTTTGCCATGCCGCACTGTCTTGTGATAAAAATTGTAGTTCTGCACGAATCAATTCTGCTTTATGCTGATAATTTTCCGGTGCACTAAGTGCCCATTGTTTAATTAAATTAAGGCTAATGTTTATTTCTGCTATGTTTTCATCATTATTTTGTTGCTCAGATATTTGCTGGCGAGCGTATTGAGTACGGATAAGTGCAGCATAAAAATGAAATTCACCAAAGTGATACAAAGACACTACTGAGTTTTGGTAAGGCTGCGCCAATTTGACTTGTGCATAGGCTTGGGCAATATCATTAAATAAATAGGCTTGTATCATACGGGCTAAATGATAGGCAAATAGCGTGGTGGCATTTTCGCTTTCAATAAGTATCGGCAGTTGTACCGCTTCGTTAAAATATTGCCCTTGTAAATTATTTATCTCGGTATTGTCAGTTTGCAAGTTTTTGACTAACTGTTGCCATATTTGCATGATCACCAATTGGTAATGCTGTTTCTTATTTTTCATGGCATCTGCATGGCGTGCAAATACTGTCTGACATGCTTTAAGGCCTTCACCGCTAAACAAGCTATGCATGCTTTGAAATAGTGCGGAGTGAAAAGCGTATTCAATACTGCTGCACTCAATACCATGATAAAAATTTTCTTCCAATGGTTTTAATGTACTATTAAGGGGGGCGGTCCAATGGGCAATTGAAACATTACGGGTGAATTCTACTTCAACATGAATAGCGTCAGACGGATAAAGCTGATTAACCTTAGTTGCCAACGCGGCAAAAGCTAAACCTTCTTCAAAGCGACTAAAGGCACCACATAATAACAAACCATGAGTAACAAACACTTTTGCACTGAGTGCCGATAGCCCGCCGATTAAACATAATTCTAGTGAGCTATAAGCAATACGCATATACTCTACAGGACTTAACAAATAAGCAGGTGTTTGGATGGCATTAAGAATATCTAGCGCTAATAATTGACGGTCATCGGTCATGGCAGGTAAGTTTGCCAACTCAGCAATGTTATCTCGTTGATAGTATTGCTCTATTGTTAAGTAATTAAGTGCTTCAGAGGTTTGAGGCAGTGTAATAGTGATAGCTTGTAATGTCGCAATACCTAAATCAAAAGCTTTTTGCATGTCATTTTGTGCAATCAGTGATAATACTTGAATTTTAGTAAAATTAGCTTGATCAATAATATCGCTAATAAGCGCGCTATGCTGTTGAAAATGTAAATTTCCTTGCTGATAGTCTTGAGTTAAATACAATACATTTGCTTTACCTAAGGCAATACTCAGACTTAGCTCATATTCCCGTTGCCAATGTTGCCAGTCTAAATATTGTTCTGCCTGTTCAAAGTAATACAGAGCACTATTATAATCATTGTTATCTAACGCTTTTTGGCCGGCGACATTATTAAAATGTGCTAATAATTTTTGATTATCTTGCTCAATATACAAAGACGAAGCTAAGTTTAAGTGTTCGATGTAATCGAAAATATTATCATCAGTGTATGAATTTTTGTTCGATGTTGAGTTTATACCTGACAGGTAATATTGTGCTACTTTGTAATGAATAAGCGACTTTGGCACGGGATTAGTCAACAAATAAGCCGCTTGTTGTATTTTGTCATGTGAAAACTTAATTTGTTCTAATGTATCTATGTGCAGGTTTTGTGAATAGGCGATCAATAAACCGTCAGCGATTAAGGGCCGTAACTCCCGTTCAATCTCTTTATTTGTTAAGCCGACAACGTGGGTTAATAAATCAATAGCGATTACGCTACCAATACAGGCTGCGTGATGTAATATATTTTGTCCCAATGTTGAAACATGGGTTAACCGTAGTGCCATTAATTCAATAACATTGTCTGTTGCTGTCAGTCTATGTGTTAATTGCTCATCCCAGTGCCACTGATTTATTTCATTTTTAGTTAAGATGCCTTGCTCATTTAAAGATTTTATAAATTCTTTAATAAAAAAGGGATTACCTGCAGTTTTGTTGATGATGATATCAATCAGAGGCTGAATTTCTTCAAGCGTTAATGATAATGATGCGGCAATAAATTGTCCTGTTGCTGCCGGATCTAGTGGTAATAAATTAATTTGACTATTAAAGCTTGTGGTTTGTTTTATCTCATCTAAAAATTGATTTAATGGATGTGTAGCACTGACTTCATTATCGCGATAAGCCACTATCAGTAATAAGTTGCGGCTATGATTACTTTCAACTAAATGTTGTAATAACTGAATAGTGGCGACATCAGCCCATTGCATATCATCGATAAAAATCGACACAATTTTATTTTGCTGACCTAGAGCTTCCAAAAAATGGCTGAGTGTTAAATTAAAGCGATGGCGAGCTTCTTCTGGTGGTAATTCTGACGGTATCGGTTGCATGCCAATGATCAGAGCCAACTCTGGCACAAGCTCTATTAGTAACTGTCCGTTATTTTGTAGTGCTGTTTGAAAAACCTTTTTCCAGTGGTCCAGACTCTCTTCACTCTCTCCCAAAAGCTGCTCGACAAGATCGGTAATAGCTTGAATTAAGGCAAAATAAGCGGTAGTTTTTTTATATTGCTCGTATTTACCAGAAATAAAATAGCCTTGTTTTTCAATGATCGGCCGGTGTAATTCTTTAATAAGGCGTGATTTTCCGACACCTGAATAGCCGCTGATCACACAGATTTGACTGTGCTTTTTTTGCTCAACGTGATGAAAGGCTTGTAGTAAAATATCTTGTTCTTCGCTGCGGCCAAAAATAGCAGCAGAGAAAGTCAGTTTATTGCTAAAGTCATTTTTTCCTAATGTAAATAGCGGAATATTGTTGAGTTTTTTCAGATCTGTTGCACATCGAACAAAGTCTGCTTTTAGCCCTAGAGCGCTTTGATAGCGCTGATGGGGCTCTTTTTCTAGCAAATGTGCCAGTATGTTGGCAACTGCTGCAGGTATGTCAGTGTTATATGCGCTTGCGAGTTTCGGCTTTTTGGCAATATGAGCATGAACCAGTTCCATGTCATCGGCATAAATAAAGGGCAAACGACCGGAAAATAGCTTGAATAAGCAGGCACCGATAGAATAAAGATCAGAATATACTTCAACAGCACGGTTTATTCGTCCGCTAGCTTCTGGAGACAGCGTAGTTAAATATTGTCGATCAACGCTGGTATTTGCAGCCTTTTTGTAGAGTACATAAATTTTTGTCGCAAAACTTAAGTCATATATTCGTGGCTGGAAATTTTCATCAAGATAAATATTATCAGGGCAAATATTGTTAACAATAAAGCCTAGCTGATGCAATTGTGCATAAAATTGACAAATATTAATGGCAATTTCTAGTTTGTTCTCTAACGAAAGCGAGGATAGGGAAAGTTCGGCTAACGATTGAGTTTGTTGGGAATAAGGAAATAGCGCGTAACAATATTGCTGTTCGTCAAAGTATTCAATCGGGGTAATTAGCTGCTCGATTGGTAGTTTGCTTTGTAAGGCTAAAAATTTTTTAAAGCGAGTAAGCGACTGATTGTTTTTGTTTTTTTTAAGTCGTTTAACTAAGAAGTTTTCTTCTTGAGCATTTTTCACAATAAATAATTGTATTGAGCTGGAAATTTCTTGCTGCGCCTTAACGAAGGTATATCCTTGAAAATGTAACATTTATATTACTTCAACCTTTATATTCAAATGCTATTGATTCGAGATAAATCCAATACGAGCTTTATCGGGTATTTGATTTCTAACTCATCTCAATTCGGGACAATGAATGTTGTATGACAAATTGTAGACATTAATGCACGAGCGAAACGGTGTTGTGGCAGATTTTTATTGTTCAACACCTCTGAGAAAAATAGTTTATTAAGCTGCTTTATTTATCTTGAATCGAGATTAACTCATTGCTGCACATAACTTAGCTTAGCACCACCGTATTTAATGTACAGATGAATTAAGCATCGAATTAAAAAAACCTTATTTTTATTTTTCATGATGAAAGGTCGCTAAATTATGCTTGTAGTTGCTATTGCTAAGTTTTACTTAGATAATTAATAGGTACGCTTTCGCCCTCAAACTGGAATTGATAACAACTTTAAGGACATCTGCGATAATTATGTCGCTGCGATTAATCTCTTGAAATTCATAGATACCATCAAGGCTATGAAACAATTTTTAAGCCATGGTCACACGGGATAAAAACAATCTTCCTGAAGGGAAATAAATGTTCAGATCAAATCCACTGTCGATTGCGATAAATGCGGCTTGCCTTACCTTGTTACCATTTTTTGTCTGTGCTGAAAATAAACTTGATAGTCAAGCAAGTCATTTACAAACAAATGAACGTAGCATGGAAGTCATTGAGGTCTACGCGCAAAAGCGTAAGCAAAAGATTAATGATATTACCGTTGCTGTTTCGGTACTTGACGGTGAAGATATTGCTCGCCAGCAGTTGAAAGATACCACTCAACTTTCTGCATTCGTGCCAAACTTAAAAATTACCAATAATGCCGGCGAAGGTACCCCTCCTGCCTTTAATATTCGTGGTGTGGGCATGATTGATTATAACACTTCAACTATTTCCCCGATTGCGATTTATTCAGATGGTATTGTTAGCGGTAGTGCAAATAATTTGTCGGTAAATTTATTCGATCTAGAGCATGTGGAAGTTTTGCGTGGTCCACAAGGATCGTTATTTGGTCGTAATACCACAGGTGGTGCAATTCTTTTACGCTCGAAGCAACCCGATAGAGAGTTTGCTGGTTATATTAATGCCAGTGTTGCGCAGCATGATACGCTTTCTTTGGAAGCTGCGGTCAATGTACCTATTAGCGATAGTACGGCGATGCGCTTTGCTATCAGTCATCAAGATTATAATTTTTCTACAAATAATCAAATGCCTGATCAGCCTGATGGTGGCTTAAAGCAAACCAATGTGCGTTTAATTATTAAATCTGAGTTTGATGACTTAATCATTACCAGTAAGTTTCATGCTGAAGATTGGTCTGGTAAACCCAAACCGATTGCTAGCCTAGGTATTAGGCGAGTAGATGGTAGTGGTAATTGCCAAACTTCACAGCTAGGTTCAAGTTTATGTGCCGATAACTTTGGCAATCAAATTGATGGTAATGATTTTTGGGATGTAAATGCTGATACGGCCGATCGCAAACATGATACCGATAGTTGGGGCACTAGTGTTAAATTTGAATGGCAATTAAGTGACGATATATTATTAACATCGATTAGTGGTTATCGTTCATTAGTACGCTTTCATTCTTGGGATTCTGATGGCCCAGGTAACTTCATTGAAGGCGCTATGGCAACGGATAATACTTTATTCAGTCAAGAACTGAGTTTAGCCATTGATTTTGGTGATAACCATTGGGTCAGTGGTTTATTTTATGTTGATGAAGAGATTCAACAAAATAATAACTTTGATCTATTTCGAGATTTTCGACCAGTGCCTGGATTTGAAACTGTTGCTGCTCAATATTTCTATGACAATCAATTAGAAAATAGCTCATCTGCTATCTACTCACAGATTGAGCATAGACTTAATGACGTGTTTACAGTGACTGCTGGCATGCGCTACACCGATGAAACAACCAAATATCATGCCAATGCCGATAAAGATACGGTAGCTTTTGGTTTTGAGCGCGATAAATGGAATGAAAAAGGACGAGTTCAAGATGATGAGTTTTCTGGCAAGTTAGCATTAAATCAAAAGCTAAATGAGCACTCGTCCTTATATTATAGTTATGCACGAGGTTATAAAAGTGGTGGTTATAATGCGGGTTACTCAACGAGTCAAGCACAGGCTATGGCGTCTGAATATGCGCCTGAGAAACTTGATGCCTATGAACTTGGTGCTTACTTACAGTTTTGGCAACGTAATGCTCGTTTACACTTAGCGGCATTTTATTATGATTATAAAGATCAGCAAGTTTTTGTTAACCAAACCCAAGGTATTGCTGTTGATCATGTTTTAAAGAATGCCGGTGACTCTACTATCTATGGCGTGGAGTCGGAATTGCTGCTGATACCAAGTCATGATTGGGAATTAAGATTAAATATCGGTTATTTACCTAAAGCTAATATGGGTGAATTCAATCAAAATGGTCTTGTGGTGGAAGATAACCGCTTACCTTTTGCTTCAAAGTGGAATGTTAGTGGCGCTATTATTCATGAAATGACAATAATGGACCGAGATCTAATCGCTCAACTTAGCTTCGACTTTCAATCAAATTTTTATTTTGATCAAGAAGAAAATCCTTATATTGAACAAACAAACTTTGTCGTTATTAATGGCCATATTAGTTATGAATTAAACCAAGCATTAACGTTAACGCTATGGGCTAAAAACTTAACCAATACCGAGTATAGTGAACTCAGATTTAACTCTATTGCAGCACTGGGTGCGGTCACTGAATTAAAAGCAGAAGCTCGGCAATTGGGTATCGAAGCGAGCTATAAGTTTTAGTCTACTGACTGTGATAGCAGAAACATTGAAAAGCTGAGTTTAATTCAGTTTTTTTATATTTAAGGTTCGGTGGTCAACCAGATAGTTCGGTCGACTGAGTGTTGATGAAATAGTGTGAGTTCGTCATCGAGTATTAATTTTTCGTGTTTGGTTTTAAGCCTTTTTTCAGGTTTACATTGGCCTAAACGCTTGATATTTTAATCATGCTAGTTGTAGCCATAACAATAATAACAAGAGAGCATGCTAATGAAATGGAAACTACTTTGGCCGGTTTTACTGACCTTACTTATCCCGTTAATTGTTGCTTGGTTTATTTACCCAAGCCATCTACCACCTAAATTCGGTGAATTTCCACCGCAGTTTGTTGCCAATGCGCCAGGTTTTAGTTTGCCTTATTTTTTAGCCATGCTGGCAGGGGTTATCTATATTGGTGGGTTGATTTTAATGCCACAGTACTTTGGTTTTAAAGGTGCACCGGTCGAACCAAGAACAAAGTCGACTAAATCACTACCTTGGTGGTTTTGGTTTGGCGGTATTGTTATGGGCTTTTTTTGGTGGTTAATGTGGACACGGGTTACGGTGTTTGGTGATTTAGTGCATTGGGCTTTTACACCGTTATGGTGGGGCTTTATTTTCTTTTTAGATGGCATTGTTTATCAACGAAACAATGGCGCATCGTTATTCTCCAAAAAACCGCTGACCCTATTGATCAGTGCGGGTATTTCTATTCTAGGTTGGGTTTATTTTGAATATTACGACTACTTTGTTTTAGGTAATTGGTACTATCCGAATGCTGAGCAGATGCCTTGGTCAAAAACCGTATTGACCATAGAGTTTTTAATTACCTACTCCACGGTAACTCCGGTATTGTTTCAATGGTTTAACCTATTGCATACTTTTCCAAAAATGAAAGTGCGATACCAGAATGGTCCTAAAATGGCACTGAATGGTAATTATATGGTATTTATTGGTTCGGTATTGATTGCAGCGATGGTTTACTGGCCCTATGAATTATTCTGGGCGGTATGGATTGGTCCATTTGCTGTGATGACCGGGATTTTAATGCGGGTAAATATTTGGAATCCATTTACTGATATTGCGCAAGGCAACTGGACTGCGGGAGTACTCATTGGTGTTTCATCATTGTTAAATGGCCTGTTTTGGGAAATGTGGAATTATGGTAGTAACGTGAACCAGTTGTTAGCTATTACTAATCCGAATTATTGGATTTATGATATTCCGTACGTTAATGTCATTCATATTTTTTCTGAAATGCCGCTATTGGGTTACTTTGGCTACATTCCTTTTGGGGTTTTGGTTTGGCAGGTGTTTATTTGGAGTGGCAAATTTATCGGTTTTGATACAAATATTTTGATTAAGCCAGAGCCAATTGACATTGTAAATTAGCTACTCAGAGCTAAAAGGTTTGATAAATAAATACTATTTTAAGGATAAGTAATGCACTCAGTTCCAGTACATTTTACTGTAGTTATCAACTTTATTTTAGCTTTTATTCCTTTCGTCTTGGCATTTTATTTATTTAAAGTGAGCCATCATCGTAATGTCTTTTGGTGGTTACTGTTATTAGTGTTTGTCGCATTTTTGCCTAATAGTGCTTACGTGCTTACCGATATTATTCATTTGATTGCCGCGGTGAAATCTCCCAATATTTCAACTGCATATCTACTGCTAGTATTGCTACCATTTTACACCATTTTTTTACTGGTTAATTTTGAGTTTTACGTTATTTCAATTCAATGGGCCGAACAATATTTAAAATATACAAATCAAGGCTTTTTAAGCAAAGCGTTTGTGCCTATTATTCATCTATTAGCCGCTTTAGGCGTATATTTGGGACGTTTTCAACGTTTAGAGAGTAGTGATATTATTCATCAACCTATTCTTGTTTTTCGCGATGTTTTAGTTGATATCAGTGGCGGTAAAACCATGTTAATTATTTTGGCGTTATTTTTGTTGTTTTATTTTTTATATCAATTGGTTGGTCTGATGAATAATATCATCAAGGCAAAAGTACAAGCACACCTGATTAGACAGCCAATGAAGATAATTTAACTGAACGAAAATAAGCTCTACTCGCTTGATATTCAGTGTGCTTAATTTAGTTTATGACATGGCGAATAGGAGGTCTATCTGGCTGTCAATGCCGATATAATGCAGGAAAAGTACTAACACGACGAAAAAATGGAGTACGAATATGGCAATTTCCTCATGGTTTGTTTTAATTGGCGCGCTAATGTTGAGCATGGGCTTTCTTAGCGTCGTGATCAATCGGCTGCCCATTACTTCATCTATGTTTTATCTTGCCGTGGGGATCATGATCGGCCCTACAGGGTTTGCACTTTTTCATTTCAACCCCTTAGAGCAATCTGGATTTTTAGAGCTGTTGACCGAGTGTGCGGTGTTAATTTCGCTATTTTCAGCAGGCGTTAAAATGCCAGTGCCGGTTACTTTTAAACGCTGGCGTAGCCCGATTCAACTAGCGTTTTTTTCAATGCTGATCACTGTTGCGCTAGTTGCCGCCTTTGCATATTATGTATTGCAACTGCCTTTGGGGGCGGGGATATTACTAGGCGCTATCATTGCACCTACAGATCCAGTTTTAGCCACAGATGTGCAGGTTCGCCACCACGGTGACGAAGATCATTTACGTTTTGCCTTAACTTGTGAAGCAGGAATGAATGATGGCACTGCTTTTCCCTTTGTTATGCTAGGTCTGGGTCTTTTAGGGCTGCATGAACTCGGTGAATTTGGCAGCCAATGGTTGCTTATTGACATTATTTGGGCGACTGCTGCCGGTCTCGGTATTGGCGTGTTATTTGGATGTTTACTCGGCTACTTGGTGTGGTATGTACGCAGCAGAGAGCAAAAAATTACTGTTTTACATGATTTTCTTGGACTTGGCTTGATTGCCACTGTTTACGGCGCGAGTTTGTTGGTGGATGCCTGGGGATTTTTAGCTGTGTTTGTTGCAGCTGTAGCCTTGAGACAAACCGAAACTTCGTTGGTTTCCAACAAAGAAAAACCAGTAGAGCCAGCAAAATTACAAGCCGCAGAAATTACCGAAGAGAGTAATGCACCATTTCAACATTTAAGTGAAGGCACATTAATTTTTAATGAGCACTTGGAGCGTTTATCTGAGCTAGTGTTGATTATATTATTGGGCGGGACCTTATTTATTGATTCTTGGAGTTGGCGTGCAGTCGGCTTTGCCACTTTTATTTTTTTGGTGGCACGTCCGTTAAGTGTCTATATCGGTTTGTGGCGTTCAGGCATGCCGATGCCTATTCGGGGGATGAGTGCGTGGTTTGGCGTACGGGGCATTGGCTCACTCTACTATCTTATGTATGCGATTCAACATGGACTGCCGCAAGATCTCGCCTTGGAGTTGATCCACTTGGTATTCATCGCCATTACCCTGTCAATATTTATCCACGGGGTCAGTGTTAAGCCTTTAGTGCGGCGTCACGATAAAGCCGGTTAAAGCAAAGCGCTTTCATTTCAGAATCACTACAATACGTGCCGACATTGGCGCAAGCAAGGTCTAATGCCTAAGACAGAATGAGTTTTAGACATTGCTTTATATCGCGGCGCGTAGTTCAATATTATTACCGGCAATATCTTTTAAATACAGTGAACGTGCCATACCTTGCGCGCCATATCGCTCTTGAAATTCGCCAACTTCAACGCCCTTACTTCTGAGATAGGAGGTTAACTCTGCCTCATCAAAGGGCTCTATTTGCAGGCAGAAATGATCAACATTGTTACCTGTGGGTTGTGGTGCTGGACCACCAGCTTTACCTAACTCACCATTGATTACATCCACAATATCGATAAGTGCAGAGCCTGCCCTGAGCTGGGTTAAGCCGATTTTCTCGGGTAATCTGCGTTCAACAACACAACCTATAACCTGGCAGTAGAAATCAATAAGTGCTTGATAGTGCTCTGTGCGTAATACGATATGATCTATTGCTTTGGGCTTAATCATAAATATATTCCTTGTATAAAAATTGAAACAATTAGCATCACAGCTCCTGGTTAGGACTGATTTTTCGACGACACGCAAAGCAAACATAAGTAAAAGTAACCGTAAATACAAGATCATTTATGCCATAAATGCTATAAAAAATTCCGGCAAAAATGTCGATTGGATAAACTACTTTCTAACCGCCACTTCATCCAGACAATAGCATAAATTAGTTTCTCTAAAGCAAAAACACCTAGTAAAGTCGCGGGAAAATATAAGTACGCTAAAGTTCATTAGAGCAGCGAGAATAAAGCCGTTTTTATTAATTTTTGCTTTATATAGAGCTCTAGTAATTTAATGGCAAGGCATTCAATGAGCTAAGTAATGCTTGGTGTAGGCGCAGCTTTTTGAAGCAGTAACTCTAGGTCATTTACTCATTTTTGAACGAATTATGTTGGCTTGGTATAATCGATTATTAGATTATACCAATTTTACTAAGTTTCTAAGTGGGAACAAACTTAATAAACTTGGTATTATTTTTTAATTTAAATGACTTACCGGTTTTGGCTTAAGGCAGGAAATCATGGCTGAGCTTAGTGGTTGGATAAGTAAGGTGACTTAGTGAATCACGGGTGCCTATTGTGAATCGCTCCCAACATTAGACTAAGGTAATGTTGGGAGCGCTTAATGATAGCTTATAATACTTTCGCGATTGATTGCGCTAAGTAATCAACGTTGCGGTTAGCAATACCCGCAATACTCATACGGCTTGAACCTACCATGTAAATACTGTACTCGTCTTGTAACTGCTGCACTTGTTCAGCCGTTATACCTAAGAACGAGAACATACCTTTTTGACGAGGTATAAAGCTAAAGTCACGAGTAACGCCATTTTCGATAAGTTTATCAACTAATAGCTGACGATTACCGTTAATACGATCACGCATTTCTTTCAGCTCGGCATGCCATTGAGTGCGCAACTCATCAGAATGTAAAATGGTTTCAACTATGGCCGCACCGTGTGCTGGTGGCATTGAGTAGATACAACGAATGACGGTCAGTAATACTGAATTGGCAACATCAACACTGTGTGAATTTTCACCTATGATGGTACAGGCGCCAATACGCTCACGATATAAACCAAAGTTTTTCGAACAAGAGCTACAGACAATCATTTCTTTAACGCTATCGGCCATTAAACGTAAACCGTAAGCGTCGTCATCTAAGCTTTCACCAAAGCCTTGGTAAGCCATATCAACAAGCGGTAAGAAGCCAATGTCTTTAGCAACTTCTGCAACTTGTTGCCATTGCTCTTTAGTTAAATCCATACCACTTGGGTTATGGCAACACGCATGTAGCAATACGGCATCGTCAGCTTTCACTTCTTTTAAAGCGGCCAGCATGCCATCAAAATCAAGGCTCTTGTTTTCGTAATCGTAATAAGGATAAGTTTTAACGGTTAACCCAGCGGCTTGAAATAGGCCGGTATGGTTTGCCCATGTTGGGTTGCTTACCCAAATAGTTGCGCCAGCTTTGCATGAATTAATAAATTCAGCAGCAACACGTAATGCGCCGGTTCCACCTGGCGTAGAAACCGTACGGGCGCGATTTTCAAGCAACACTTTGTGGTGACCGAAAACTAGTTTGCTCATTTCTTCGTTAAAAAGCGGTGAACCCGTAGGGCCAATATAAACTTTGGTATCTTCGGTATCGAGTCGATATTTTTCTGCGGCTTTTACACAATCTAAAACAGCGGTATGGCCTGCTTCATTTTTGTATACACCTACACCTAAGTCGATTTTTTGAGGATTTGAATCTTCACGATATTTAGCCAACAAGCCTAAAATAGGATCGGCAGGCAACGCCGTTAAGCTACCAAACATTTCTGGGTTTACCTTGTACGAAGAGAGGGAGTTAAGCGATTTAACATTGGTGTTGACCTCGCGGTATTAATCCCTGTGATTAAAGGGCAAGCATAACGGCAATAAGGCTAAAATTAAAGCATAAACGTTAAATAAATCGAGAGAAATTGATAGTAAAAAAACCAGTGAATAACTGAGCACTATTTAGATGAAAACTTATCAGTATAATTTAATCAAGGAGCGGGCATCTTTGTGGTTATAATAGTGCCTCAATATATTCTGCTGAAACAGTATGTTGAAGTAGTACAGTTATGACAAGCATCACTATTGGTCGAGCAATACTGACGCCATTAACTTTATGATATTTGGCTTTAAAAGCTTGTTGAAATTGCAGCAATAAAACCAATAATACCGCCAAAGACACCACCCCAAACCACTAACCAGCCTAAGTGTTGGTGAATCATCTTTTGCACAATTTCTTTAACTAACTGTGGCGTTAATTCATTGAGGCGCTTTTCAATGATATCACTGACTTTTTCACGCATACCGGCCATGATGTTAGGTTGTTCTAACTCAGCTCGTAGAATATTATTGAATTCTTCACTTTGGCTAATTTCAATCACCGAAGCGCGCATTTTTTCGATAAAAGGTTCGCGCATCGGTTGGAGTGCTTCAGTGCCGCCAACCATAGCTAACATACCGCCAAAAGAAGACTGTTCAACCACGCTGACTAAGTTGTCAAAAGCTGGCGATAGGTCAACCTTATTAATCACCGGTGCTAGATCAATGCTTGAAGCGGGGTTATCACTACCGGCTAAAAATCGGTCAATATTTTCTTCAGTAAAAAATTGTTCCATCATCAAACTGCGAATAGCAATTTTAAAGTCTTCAAAGCGGGCTGGAATAACGCCTGAGCCATACAAAAATGGTACTCGCTCGAATAACATGTGGATAGCAAGCCAATTAGTTATGGCGCCAGATAAAGCAAATAAACCGATGGTGAAAATAATGTTGTTTGCAAAAATATAGCCACAGACAATAGCAATTAGGGCTAAAAAATTGGTGATAAAACTCTTATTCACAAAAACTCCGCGCTGAGATCAGTAATTAATTTAACTATGGTATCAATTGCTTGCGTTGACGCCAATCATTCATTTATTCGGGTTGTTTTTGTCAAAAAACTAGCCGGCCAATAAATGTTCTGCTTTACTAGCAAACAGTAAATAATGACTGATATCTTTTATTAAAATAACAACAAGAATGAAAAGGAACGTTATGCAAGTTCAAAAATTACTGTTAACTTCATTGGCTGTTTTTGGCAGCTTAAGCTTGACGCTTAGCGCAGAGCTAAGAGCTGAGCAAAATGTTCAAGCACAGATCATGGCCAAAGTGGCAGCAGACAATGCGCTTAAAAATCCAGATGAATGGCGCACGGTCGATATTAATAATATGGTGCTGCTAACCTTACCGCACGGTAAAGTGGTTATTGAGCTCGCGCCACAATTTTCGCCCAAGCATGTAGAACAATTTATCCGTTTAACTAAGGCAAGCCATTACGACGGTAATAAATTTTATCGTGTTATTGATGGTTTTGTCGCCCAAGCAGGCCCTGAGGATGGCAGCCTTGCTGATCGCTCTGTTACAGCATTAGCACTTGAAGGTGAGTGGCCAACAGATAAAGATTGGTCATTTACCTTAGTACAGAAAAATGATTTATTTGCCGAACAGACAGGTTTCAAGGATGGTTTTTCGCTAGGGTATAGTCCAAGCGAAAATCGCGCTTGGCTAACACATTGCCCTGGTGTTGTTGCTATGGCGCGCGGTAATGAGGCTGATTCGGCTTCAAGTCACTTTTATATAACCAATGGCCAAGCACCGCGTTATCTTGATCGTATTATGACTATATTTGGCCGAGTGATCTACGGCATGAATCATGTACAAGCCATTACCCGAACCACGTCTATAGAAGGTGAAACTGCCGTTGGTCGTTCGGCACATACCCCGATAATATCGATGAAAATGATGGCAGATGTGCCGCTAGCGGGACAAATACAGTTAGAAGTGAAAAATACTGAAAGTAAATTATTTGCTAAAAAGTTAACAGAACGTATTGAACGCGATAATGCGTTCTTTTTTAAGCAGCCACCACCGGTGCTAGATGTTTGTCAAACACCGGTAGTGACGCGTATAAAAGCGAGTTAAGCAATGCATGATATCAGCCAAGTAAGGTGCTGCTGTTACTTAGTGCTACCTTGCTTGTATTGCTCTTTTGCTTTACGGCCTTTGCGATAGAGTGCCGGTCGTAATGCGCTGCGTAATGTTGGAAATAGATAAGAGATAGTCGTTAACCAACCACTGGCTCTGGGTAATGATATTTCAACAGCCTCACCACGTGCGCAACTAATGATAGCATCAGCAACTTGTTGGGCACTGCTCATTGGTTGTGAGAATACAATGTCTTCTACTTGTTCTATTTCCGACATAATAAAGCCGGTATCAATAGGACCAGGTGAAACCACGCCAATATAAATTCCTGTGCCTTTTAGCTCATCTGCCAAGGAGTAAGTAAAGGCGCGTAAACCTGCTTTGGTTGCTGCGTAAGTTGCTGCACCTTGTAACGGTGTACGGCCGGCCAGCGAACCCACATTAACGATGGCACCACCACCGGCTTTACGTAAATAAGGCAATATTAATGTTGATAACTGAATGGGGGCCCGTAAATTAACATCAACCATTTTTGCAAGCTCTGCCGCTTGATTTTTTTCGACATCGCCGCGTTGATGAAAGCCAGCATTGTTGACCAAAACATCCACTGAAGTAAATTCACTTGCTGCTTTGATTAGCAAGGCTTCATTCGCTACTGGATCATTAATATCCATGGCAATATTGATGACCGATGTTATTGCTTGTAGTTCTGCGGTTATCTTATCTAAGGCTGCTTGACCGCGGGCGACTAAAACTAAATTTGCCCCTAAGTTGGCAAATGTTCTTGCGGTTGCTGCGCCAACCCCAGCAGATGCACCGGTTATGATAACCGTTTTATTTTTAAAATCATTATTCATACCAAATTTTCTCTAAGTTGCCAGTGTTCATGCATTTGTTGTATGTATTTTGTTACAGAATATTATATAAATTAATGTTGAAAGTGGTGAAAAATTATAATCAATTTCATAAGATAGCAGCATATCAATAAAGGGATCGATAATGAAAATAAAATATTTAGCAGCAGCCATTGTAGCTAGTTTGACACTTTCTGCATGTATAGCCACGCAAACTAATCAAAACTCAACAGCAGAAAATGCCGCAGTAGAGACCAATACTAATAGAGTATTCAGCCAAAACTATGTCTTTAAAGAGCTAGAGAATGGTTTACGCGTACTGATTGTTAAAACTGATTATCCTGATTTAGTTTCCGTTCAAATTCCTGTTTCAGTGGGCTCACGTGATGAAGATGAAGTAGGTCGAACTGGCTTTGCGCATTTTTTTGAACATATGATGTTTAAAGGCTCTGAGCAATTTCCGCAAGATGTTTACGCTGATTTATTTAAAAATGCTGGCGTTGATAACGGCGCTTATACCACCAATGACTACACTAATTATCACTTAGACTTTTCTAAAGATCACTTAGATAAAGTACTCGAAATTCAAGCCGACCATTTCAAAAATTTAACTTATACTGATGCTCAATTTAAAACTGAAGCATTAACAGTAAAAGGTGAATATTTAAAAAATAATGCGAGTCCAATTCGTAAGTTGTTAGCAGCGGTGCGCAAAGAAGCCTTTGATACTCATACCTATAAGCATACCACTATGGGCTTTTTTGAAGATGTAGAAGCTATGCCAGAGCAGATTGCTTACGGTGAGAAATTCTTCAAACAGTTTTATAAGCCAGAATACGTATCTTTAGTTATTGTTGGTGATGTTGAACCCGATGCGACCATGGCAATGGTTGAAAAACACTGGGGTAATTGGCAAAAAGGTGATTTTGTTAACGACATTACTCAAGAGCCTGCACAAACTGCACCACGCTATGTGCATGAAAAGTTTGATGGTTTGCCAGGTCACTGGTTATTAGTGTCTTATAAAGGCGCTGATTGGCAACCAAAAAAGAAAGACCGTGCAGCGTTAGACTTGATTTCTGAACTTTACTTCTCTAATAACTCGGCGTTGTACCAAGAATTAGTGGTTGATAAGCAATTGGCTAGTCAAATGTTTAACTATAACCCTGAAACTAAAGACGCTGGTTTACGCCATGTTTTTGTTAAAGTTAATGAAGAAAAAGATTTAGCAACGGTTCGTGATGCGATTAATCGTACGTATGCGCAAGCGCGCACAGAACTGGTTTCAACAGAGAAATTAGACAATTTAAAGTCTAACTTAAAGTATAGCTTTGTTAATAGCTTAGACTCTTCTGAGTCAATTGCGGCAACACTTGCCAGCTATATGCATTTTGATCGTGATCCAGAAACCATCAACTATTTATATAACAGTTTTGATAATATTTCTGCCGAAGATATTCAGCGTATTGCTAACAAATATTTTATTGATGAAAACCGTACTACGGTAACTTTGTCAGCACTTGATAAAATAGCTGATTTTGAACAAGAAGTTAGTTTGAACACAGCCGTGACTCAATTAAATACTAAGTCAGTGCAACCACGCAAAGCCCAGTTTACGGTATTAGATAAAACCAATGACTCACCTTTAATTGATGTTAACTTTTTATTCTATACTGGCGCAGCAGCAGATCCTGAAGGCAAAAAAGGTACGGCAGCATTAATGGCACGTATGTTAACGCAAGGTGGTTCACAAACTCGTAGTTACCAAGATATTCAAAAAGATTTATACCCTTTAGCAGGCCAGTTTTCATCTCAACTTGATAAAGAGATGATATCGTTTACCGGTCGTGTTCATAAAGATAATGCAACACAGTGGTATCAGTTGATCAGTGATCAATTACTGCATCCAGGCTGGCGTGAAGATGACTTTAAACGTCTGAAAAAAGAACTGATTGACGGTATACAGTCTGGTCTTAAGTCATCTAATGATGAAGAGCTAGGTAAAGAGGTGCTATATAGCAAAATTTATCAAGGCCATGCTTATGAAAACTTCAACAGTGGCGATTTATCTGACTTAGCAGCGATCACCATCGAAGATGTTAAAGCTTTTTATGCTGCACAATTAACGCAAGCAAAACTACATCTGGGCATGACAGGCGCCATGCCAAGTGATTTAAAAGCACAATTAATGACCGACTTGACGGCTTTACCAGTGGGTGATGAAAAACGTTTAAACATTGCTAAAGCACCGGTATTAAAAGGCCATCATGCCACTATTGTAGAAAAAAATGCCCAATCAACAGCGGTTTCTTTTGGTTTTCCAATCGATACTATCCGTAATGACAAAGACTGGGCTGCACTTTGGTTGGTTCGTTCATATTTCGGTGAGCACAGAAGCTCAAACAGCTATTTGTATCAACAAATACGTCAAGCACGTGGTATGAACTACGGTGATTATTCATATATTGAATACTTCCCGCGCGGTATGTTTCAAACTAAGCCTGACGCCAACTTAGGTCGCTCTAGCCAAATATTCCAAGTATGGTTACGTCCATTACGTTCAAATAATGATGCCCACTTTGCAACACGTGCTGCCTTATATGAACTCGACAAGCTAATTGAAAATGGTATGAGTGAGAAAGACTTTCAAGCCACACGTAATTACTTAACAAACTATGCACCACAACTCGTTGCTAGCCAAGATCAACAACTAGGCTATGCACTTGATAGTGAATTTTATCAAACAGAAGAGTTTGTGAAATATGTTCGTGAACAATTTGCCAAGTTATCGTTAGCAGATGTTAATCGTGTCATTAAAGAAAACTTACAAACTGATGATATTCAATATGTATTTATTTCTGGTGATGGTGAAGACATGAAAAAACGTTTGTTGTCTGAGCAAGTCTCGCCGCTTAAATACAACTCAGAAAAACCAGCCGAGTTATTAGCTAGCGATAAAATTATTGAAAGCTATCAGCTGGCACTACCGGAAAAAAATGTTGAAGTAATCGCTGTTGATGCGGTATTTAAATAATTAACGCCATTATTGCTTAATTATTTTCCTCGTCACTTTCACCTTGATGTGATCGTAATTGAGTATATTTGCACAGATTAAAAACACCACGCTAGTTGTGGTGTTTTTTTATATCTACCGTGCGAGCAGAACGCCATTATTTGCGATATCAGCAGGTATAAAGCATTACTTTATCTTCAAGGTAGATTACAGTACAAATTATGAAAACAAAATTAATTACTCGTGCAGGTTACCTTTTACTGCAAAATGAGCTCAATAAACTTTGGCGTGAAGAGCGTCCAGAAACCACTCGTAAGGTGTCATGGGCGGCAAGCTTAGGGGACCGAAGTGAAAATGCTGATTACCAATACAATAAAAAACGTTTACGTGAAATAGATCGCCGTGTGCGTTACCTGCGTAAAATCCTCGAGGAGCTGAAAATTGTTGATTATGGCCCTCAGCAAGAAGGCAAAGTATTTTTTGGTGCTTGGGTGAGTTTAGAAAATGACGACAATGAAACACTAACATTCCGTATTGTTGGACCGGAGGAAATCTACGGTCGCAATGACTACTCGTCAATTGACTCACCTATTTCGCGCGCGTGTTTGAAAAAAGAGCTTGATGACGAAGTCGTGGTGAAAACACCGACCGGTGAAAAAATTTGGTACGTTAGCAGCATTAGGTATGAGCAATAGCACACATGATGCTGAGATAATACAGAAGCAGGTTTCAGACTAACTATAGTGCAACTAACATTTTCATTAATCCTGCTAATTCAGACTTTGACGACTTATCGGATTGGCTAACTAAGCCCTTAGCTACACCTGCACTAAAGGCTGCAACTAGGCCTTTTTTTGATACTAACAAGCGTTTGATGTCAGATTTAGTTTGTAAAGTGCAATGTCTATCGAGTGCAGATGCCGATAAGTGTAATTGCTTGGCTTTTGCGACTTGTTTTAGTTGGTGTGCAAGTAAAAATTTCATCTCAGTTACCTTTAAAATCGCTTAGTTATTTTGATTAAATGCAGAGAGAGCCGCTGGTACGCCAACTAATCTCCAAATTTGTTTTAACTGCTTAAACAGCCATAAGCCAAGTAATATGTTCACGGTGATTAAGCTAGTAAGGGCAATAGCAATGGACTGGGTTAACTGCATGACAATTAAACCAGCGCCAAAATTCAATAGTATCCATACAGCAGTGGTTATAAGGGTTAATCCTAAGGCAATAGCAAGAGCTAACAAAATAGCGCTGAAACTCAATTTAACTTCAGCTGCAATTAAATTTTTCGATGTGATTAACTTAGCTATTTTACTTTCCCATAACGCCTCAATACCCTCATAAGTCTGCTTGAATGAAGGACTCGCTAAACTTTGCGGCTCAGCAGAGTTTTCTGCCGAGCTTGGTTTTTTATTCTGGCTTGAAACATCCATAGCTATTGCCTTATACTATTTTCGTTTTAAGAATGCTGACACTAGCATGCCAACAGAAAAAGCTATACCGGCAGTTACCACTGGATTTTCGGTTGCGTATTTCTTGACTGTCGAGGTATTCCATTTCGCTTCAAGCTCATTTTGTTTGGCTGCCAGGGTTTCTGAGCTGCTTTGCGCTGTTTCACGAATTGTCTCTTCCGCCGTACCAACTTTCTCCGCTAATGTATCCACTGAGCCATGCAAGGTGTCTTTTAGCTTATCAGCTACCGGATGTTCAGCAGTTAAATTTTTCTTTAATGTATCTTTACTTGCTTGCTTTGACGGTGACATATTAAGTTTCCTTTTCAGTGATTAAAATCTGCAATATTCATTGCACTCACTATGTAATAGCAACTATTGCGCCAGGGTTTTTAATTTATTTTAACTATTTAATATCAAGTGCTTATGTTTTTTTTTTGCTTTTGGGGTTCATCTGTGTTTTGCAAGTTTTACAGGGGCGTTGAAATTTTTTCAAAAATCAAGCGGGGGTATTAATAATAATGACCACCTTAATATAATTTCAGTTTGACGTGATGAAATTTAACCTTAAGCATGAGTATCTAGGCTGAAAGAAACTACGGTATTACTTAAGGCCTGATGTAGTGAGCTGATAGTGATTGTTGGGCTGGTTAATAGCGCTAAGTGTCGTGTTACTTTGCTGATATCAGCAGTAATAACGGTCTGATTGTGTATAGCAGTTGTAGACCTTATTAGTTATTTGACTTATTTACCCAAGTTCTTGTCAGTATTTTTTTAACATATTTATTTTCATAGAACGGTAATTAATAACAAAGTTGGTTACGTCCGTATGTTTTAGCTTGATATAACTTAACGTCAGCTTGTTCAATAAAATCTTTAATGTTGAAATTTTTATTATTTTCGAAAACGGGTGAATGACTTGCTACACCAGCACTGATGGTAACGTTGTGATGTTTAGCTTGTTTAGCTTGTTTAGCTTGTTTAGCTTGTTTAGCTTGTTTAGCTTGTTTAGCTTGTTTAGCTTGTTTAGCTTGTTTGGCATGGACAATATTGAGTTCATTAACCGACGTTATTAAGTCTCTGGCGATTTTTTTAGCGCCTGCTAAGTCAGTAAAGGGTAGTAAAACTGCAAACTCCTCACCACCATATCTAGCGCACAGATCTTGCGTACGTTTTTGAGTTGTGGCTAAACATTACGCGATTAATGTTAAGCACTCATCACCTTGCACATGGCCAAATTCATCGTTATAAAGTTTAAAGTTATCGATATCGATCATAATGAGTGATATTTCACCTTTGCCTCTTATTGCCGCTTGCCATTCGAGTTCTAGTTGATTGTCAAACCACCATCGATTAGCGATACCTGTTAAAGCGTCAGTTTTTGATATTTGCTCAAGATCTTTATTATGTTTGACCAATTTCATGTGGTTTTTAACGCGACTGAACAATATTTTCGGTAAAGTGTCTGAGGCGATATAATCAATGGCCCCTAAAGATAGGGCTTGTGCTTCTTCTCGCTGACTATAGTGCTGACTAACAAATATCATTTGAATATGCTCGGTTGATTTATGTTGCTTAATAAACTTACATATATCTAAGCTGGTCACGCCAGATAACTCTGCCGATGACAACACCACATCTACTTTTCCGCTCAAAATTGCTTTTAACGCAGTTAAGCCATCATCTGCTGTCTGTATTTGAAAATGTTCAGCAAAAATATTTTGCCAATGACTGAGCTGCTGGGTAAATTCATGCACCAGTAAGAGCGTTAATTTGGTTTTAATTTTCGCTATTGATTGATGATTTTTTTGAATGCTTGCTAGCCGGGTTACGTTATCTTGAGCGAGGTTTTTTGAAGTCATGTCATCCTGCCAAATTATTCATTAAGAGCAAAAATAGACCAATATTCAAATAGTTTTCACCTGAACTTGGGACAATAAATATCTTCAACCATTAATCTGATGGTGACCATCAATACATGGCTGAATGTAATAATCTAAGCTCAACTATCGCAACATTTCACGATAGCTCAATGTCTATTCTGAGTTCAGGTTATTCAATATGTGTTTGTTAATTTAAAGCACACCTTAGGTGTGCTTTAAATTTATTTATTGAAATAAATTTAGTGAGTAGTCACTGTTAAGTTGTCCACAACAGATTTTACATCGGTGGTGTTTTTTGCAATAGCAATGGCTAGCTCTTTAGCGGCATCTGAGTCTGCATGGCCTAATAGTGTCACGACACCTTCTTTTACTTCCACTTCAATTGCCGTACCACTAATTTCTGATTCAAATAAAAGCTTGGTCTTAACAACCGTTGCTATTTTCGAATCCATTAGAGCCGTTAGCATTTTGCTATCTTTATTTGCTTTATTATTCAGAACGGTAAGACGGTTATCTACCGAATCCACACCTTCTAAACTCGCAACTAGCTCTTCAGCTAACGCTTTATCAACGTCACTTTCAACTTTACCGGTGAGGATAACTACGCCATTTTGAACATCGGTATTTATATCAAAAGAATTTAAATTTGTGTTAAAGAGTAGTGTGCTTTCAGCTTTACCGTCTAACCAGGCATCTTTTGATCTATCTTGCCATGTATTTTCAGCGTAAGCCGAAGATGAAGCTACTGATAATAGTGATAACGCAACAATTGAACGAATTGAGTTTTTCATCTTACTCTCCTTTTAATTAAGTTAACCTATGAATGCGATTAGCATGCCAAACCAATAAGTCATTAATTATTAGGATAATAATTTTGTTTTGTTATTTTCGCTGGCATTGTTATTAGTGATACTTACAGGCAACCGTGTAAAAATTTCATAGCAATGTAAAGTAGCGGGACTGCCGGCTAATTGGGTAGTATGGCTTAGTGGTTTTTATTGATTGGCCGCTTTTTATTACCCGTTGCTAGGAGGGAAGTTTGCATTTAAAAAATTATTAAATGCAGAAATAAAGGTTGCTGGCAATTAGTAATACACATTATGTATGCTTTTTACCGAACAACCTTACATTTACCTCAATAGACTTAATATGCTTATAAGAAGCGATTAACTTTGATGTCATTGATTCGTTAAATTATTTTATACGTTAGCTTTTTGGCAAGCTTGGATAGGGAATATATTCTTTATCGTCGCCCGGTACGCTAGGGAACTCACGCGCTATCCATTGCTGTTTGGCACTATCAATTCGGGCTTGTTTGCTGGAAACAAAATTCCAATCGATATATCGATGACCAACATTGCTGCCGCCAATTAAGGCGATTTGGCTAGCTGTTTTCGCCTTAATGACAATGCCTTCTGCAGCAGATAGCACCACCATGGTATGATTTTTTACTAAGGCATCTTTTAATGCAATTTCACCGCTGACGACATATAAAGCTCTTTCATCTGCTGTCGGTAAGGTTAAGGATTGCCCAGCGTTAAGTTTAGCTTCGATGTATAAGGTTGAGCTGAAGGTTTTAGTTGGTGAAGTTACACCATAAGCTGTACCGATCATCACGCTAACAGCAACACCATCAGTACTTAATTTTGGCAGTATTGCTGCCGGGTAATGATAAAATGCCGGCTCAGTTTCTTCGTGGGCCTCGGGAAGCGCTAGCCATAACTGCAATCCATGCACTGAATGCACGCTATTGCGTACCTCATCTGGTTCACGTTCAGAGTGCACCATGCCCGAGCCGGTCACCATTAAATTTAAATCACCAGGTTTGATCGCTTGAACGCTGCCGATAGAATCGCGGTGCAGAATTTCACCAGCAAATAAATAGGTGACGGTTGAGATATTAATATGAGGGTGGGGGCGAACATTAACACCTTCGCCCGCGGGAAAACTGGCTGGCCCCATATGGTCAAAGAAAATCCAAGGCCCTACCGACTTTAATGCTTGATTTGGTAAAGCTCTACGGACAGTAAAGCCACCGAGATCTTTATCTTTAGGATAAACTAACTGATCTATGGCCCCGCAGCCAGCCTCAATATCACATAAAGCTTCAACGTTTTGGCTTTCATTGCTCATTGTGCTCTCCTATTAAGAGTTTATTTTATCGCTCCAAGTGACTAATGCAGACACTAGTTGCTGCAAGAACTCACCGGTCATGTTGTCCGTTAGTTGACCATTGTTATCAAATTTTTCATGGGCACTAGCAATCATGACTTCTGGTTTATTAATAAAGTGCACATCAAGATAAATCATAATTTGCCGCAAATGATAATGTGCTCTTGCACCACCTAAAAAACTCATGCTAGCGGTAATTATTGCTGCCGGCTTACCTTCAAATGGCTGGGGTTGCTGGCGCGATAACCAGTCGATCGTATTTTTTAGTACACCTGATATCGAATAATTGTATTCTGGCGTGGCAAAAATTATCGCGTCAGCGGCATGAATTTTTTTCGCTAACGTTAATACTGCTTCTGGCGTACCGCTATCTGCTAATTCTTGGTCATAAAGTGGAATTTTGCTAATCTCTAATAGCTCAATTTCACAATTTTCTGGGGCAAATGTCATGGCAGCCTTGATTGCTGCCGTATTATAGGATGCTTTTCTTAAACTACCGGAAATTGCAACTATTTTTGTTACCTTAGTCATTGAATATCTTCCTCTTGGTTGTTGTTGGATCACTATACGTAAACGCTGTCGTGATCCTAATTAAGTTGTGCGGTTATCTTGACTGTATTGTCGTGTAGCGGGTGAGCAAATTTCGGTAATCAGCAATATGATTTGAAAACAAGGCGCCTAAGCCTTCTTCCAGTGCAGAAAACACCCTACACTTCGGTGACACACCCGCAATAATTAATTGTTTTTCCCCTGTTGCTTTAATGGCTTTAACAAAGTCCTCGTTGTCCCAAGCATTAATTTGTCCGAGACGTGCGATATAAGGTGGGTCAGGAAACATTGCTTCTAGTAGGCCGATCTTCAAAGCCAGTGGTTAAAATGATTGATAGCTGAAAATATTTTGCCATGTCGGTCAATGCTAAGACATTATTTTTACATTTATCAGGGTCAATATCCCGCACTAAAGAAAGTAACCCTGTTTAGTGGTCTACTAATAATACCGCCGCATCATCTTTATTTAATCTCAGGTAAGGTTTAGTCATTTTATTTCTGCTTATAAATAGTAGCCCAATATTGTTAACTAAGTGATCAGCTGTTTAATACCATTGGTATAACAATGGTATTAGCAGCGAGCAATCGTCGTATTGATTTAGTGGCGGAAGGAGTTGATGTCGCCATTAGAGTGCGACCAGCGCCTATGGAAGACAGTGAGCTTATTTTAAAAGTTTTATCTGAGCGCAGCCTGATTGTAATGGCTAGCCCTGCTTTGGTAGAAAAATATGGCGTCGTAAATCATCTAAGTGAACTAACTGTCTGGCCAAGTTTAGGTTTAGGGGCACCCAACATCATGATCACTGGCAATTACCATCGTTATTAGTGCCAGAAGAGCTAGTGGCAGGTTTACTCATGCATATCTTGCCTGATTGACAGCCCAACAAAGATATTATTCACTTGGTATATCCTTCTAGAAGGGGGTTACTGCCCTCTGTTCGTGCTTTGGTAGATTATCTAGCTGATTACTATAAATTATTTGATGAGCCATAGTGTTGGTAATGAAAAATGTGCTGAAATGTATTTGTTATTTTAGGTAAGTACTGAAGCTGAAATCGGGATAAGCTAAGGGTGTCAATGCTACAACTTTTATGTGTATCTGCGTTGCCTGCATGGAATCAAAAAAAAGCCAGTAATTTCATTGTGCTGGCTTTTTTATCAGTGCTTGAATAAGATTACTGCGCCATTTTTACGCGAATTTTATTATTAGCTACTTTTGTTTCATGTAGCTTAGTTAAGGCTAATTTTGCTTCTTTTTCATCTGGCATTTCGATAAAGGCAAAACCTTTTGATTTACCTGTTTCTTGGTCTAATACCAAATTACATTCAGTAACAGAGCCATGAGCAGAAAATAAAATGCGCAGCTCTTGTTCTGTGGTTGAGCGAGAAAGATTACGGGCTAAAAGTTTCATCATAAACCTTAGGTAGGTGATTGCTTAAGTGAATTGTCTCATAGTTTGGCGATAGACCAAGTTATTTTGTCTATTTAGGAAAAATAACTTGGCTAATATTTATCTATTGTTAGGAAGTCAGACGAACTTTTTATAAAATTAGTTGCTGCAAGGATATATTGTCAGTTCGATCGTTGATTTGTGCTAACAGCAATTCTGCCGTTGCGATGGCATCATTGAGGGCATTATGAGCATAGTGGTTGGGTAACTGATATGTTGCCCGCAAAGCTGAAAGCCTTAGTTGTGAAGGGTCGTAAGCAACGTCTCTTTTATCCAACTTTTTTTTAGCCACTACCAACGTATCAATAATCGGTAATGGTGGTGCCATACCATAAAGCTCTAAGCAAGCTTGGCGTAAAAATTGGCGCTCAATACGCGCAAAATGCACTAGCATGACTTTACCGGCAAGGCGTTTAAGCAACTGTTCTACGACTTCGGCTAAGGGTTGGCCTTGGTCTTTTTGATCATCAGTAATTTGATGAATCGTCACATTATCAGCTTTTAACCGACCTTTAGTGTTAATAATTTGATGGTAACTACTGCCTAGCTTTATTTGTTTGTGGCTTAAGTCTACGCAACCCACGCTGAGTAGCTTGTCTTGTACAGCGTCTAAACCTGTGGTTTCAAAGTCTACCGCTAAAATAGGGATTTGATCAAAAGGCGTATAAAGCGCAGGAAAAGGAGTGCTAAGAAAATCACGCAAGGGTCCTTTAGGGGCTTTTTTTAACATGCGTTTTCTTTGTGCTTCATAGCCGAGTAACCAGCGAGTCAGGGGATGATGATTAAACATAATAAGGGCTTATCGCTAATAGGTTGATTGACGGCTGTCTTGCATAGTTTTGATCACTTTAAAGGCATCTTTTAAATGTTCACGTTCGAGTTTTGAAATTTCCTTTGGTGACAAGTAGTTATTAGGTTGTTGTCCTTGTTGTAATTTATTGGCTTGGTGCATCATACGTAGCATGCTTAAAAACTCATAGGCATCAATTAAGTTGGCCGCAGAAGCTTTGGTTAATGAAGGTGTTCCTGCTGCTTGTTGTAGGCGTTCTATCGTATTGACCGAAGAAATGCCCTCAGATAAGGCATAAATACGCGCAAGATCAACGATAGGCGCAATACCATTGTGTTTTAAATCTAACGTGGCTTTATTTTCGCCATCTTGAATTAAGACAAAGTCACGGAAAAAGCCTAACGGTGGCCTTAAGTTTAAAGCATTACGTGATAAATGTGCGATAAAAAGTGTGCTGCGTTGCGTGGTTTTTAACATCTTTGTTTGTACTTGCTCGAGTAAACTGCTATCGCCGTAAACGGTGGCTAAATCGAAAAATATACTGCAATGCATTAATGCTTTTGGCTCTGGAGTGTTAATCCACTTGGCAAAATATTGCGTCCATACGTCTTGTGTTTGACACCATTTTGGATTGGTAGCCATGACATCACCCGGACAGTAAATAAAACCACAAGCTGCTAAACCATCAGAGACAAAGGTCGCGAGATCTTTAAACCAGTAGTTGTGTTGCGGTTGCATATCGTTTGAGATAATCAAGGCATTGTCTTGATCTGAATGGGCAAATTGTTCTTGCCGAGCTTGCGAGCCTGCGGCTAACCAGGCGTAAGGTACGGGGGGCGGGCCTAATAACTTTTCGGCCATTTCAATTAAGCGAATGGTGAAGGCCATGGTAATGGCACTGATGCTTTTACCAACATGATCAGCAGTCGTGCCCAACTTTGCCATGCGAATTTGTAATTTCGGTATCATATGGCTGATATCAGTTAATTCACTGACTGATTTTGCTTTATGAATGACACTGATGATATTGACGGCATTTTGCCCTTCGTTATTCATTAAGTCAGTGACTGTTACCATGCCCTTAAGTTGATTATTTACCGTAACGGGCAAATGATGAATATGTTTTTGAGTCATCATCATCAAAGCGTCATAGGCGGTATTTTTAAGGTCGATGGTGGCCATGTTGTCAGTCATGATGGCACTGACGGGCTGATCAATAGCTAAGCCTTGTGCGACGCAACGACGCCGAATGTCTTTATCGGTCACTATACCTAAAGGTTGCTCATTATCTGTGATAACTAAGCAGGATAAGCCTTTTTCGGTCATCAAAATAGCGGCTTGTTGAATACTGGCATCTGAGGCGATAGTAACGACAGGGCTGTGATAAAAATTTGCAATTGAGCTATTGAGTAATGATGCATTTAAGATTGCATCTTCATTAACTTGCAGCATTTTTTTATTGAGCCGTTGCTCTGACGTTTGTTGAAAAAATGCCATTACATCTGAAAATTCACCAGCTAACTGATAGAAACTATTGTAGTTAATGCTATATAACAAAGTGTCTTCGTCAGTGGTAACTTTGATATTGTCATTATTGTTGAAGCAGAATACGGTACATATTTCTCCTTCACCATACCTGGCCAATAATTCATCATCCGCGGTCACAGAACTTAATGCGCCTTTGCGTAAGATGTAGAGATTTTCATCGCTAACATCTTTGGGAGGAAGTGATTCTCCTCGGCGCACGTAGCAAATACTGATTTCTTTAACGACCTGCTCAAGAATATTACTCGGTAATAAATCCATTGGCGGAATCGCTTGTATAAATTCGCTGATTTCGGTTAATGCTGAGTCCATAGCGATATCTCGAGTAAATAGTGTCACTGTATTTAGGGGAATTACGACGCTTAAGTCAACTGTTTCAACGGTGTCCTAGACTAAAGTTTAATAGGAGCGCTGAAAAAAGGTTGCTAGTGTGTACCTTAGAGTAGGTTAAGTGTTGATTTATCCTTGTAGAGGATTGAATGAATAGTCAACCTCTCTTTAAACAACAGGTTAAAGCGTATAAAAATCATAAAACGCTGTGCCTATTAAGCTAAATAGACTTAATAGGAATAATTGCTAGGAGAGAATGATGGAAGGTAATGCAACATATTGGTCAGAGAATCTGCGCCTAATATTTATATGTCTTGCTATCTGGTTCGTAGTTTCATTTGGTTTTGGTTTGCTTCTTGTCGAGCCATTAAATGAAATACGTCTAGGTGGATACAAACTAGGTTTCTGGTTTGCACAACAAGGTTCAATTTACACCTTTGTCGGTTTAGTTTTTTGGTATACCAAAAAAATGAACGACCTTGATAAAAAATATAATGTGGGGGAATCATAATGGATGAGTTAAAACTCTATACATACATTGCTGTATTCGGTTCTTTCGCCGTTTATTTTGGTATTGCTTGGTGGGCTCGAGCGGGTTCAACTAGCGACTTCTATGTTGCTGGTGGTGGTGTTACGCCAATGCAAAATGGTATGGCGATTGGCGCCGATTGGATGAGTGCAGCGTCATTTATCTCAATGGCCGGTATGATCTCATTCTTAGGTTACGGCGGCTCTGTATTCTTGATGGGTTGGACCGGTGGCTATGTTTTACTTGCCATGTTGCTGGCGCCTTACATGCGTAAGCACGGTAAATTTACCGTTCCTGAATTTATTTTTGACCGTTACTATTCAAAAACTGCGCGTATAGTTGCCGTGGTTTGTTTAATCATAGCGTCATTAACTTATATTATCGGTCAAATGAAAGGTGTGGGTGTTGCTTTCTCTCGCTTCCTCGAAGTTGATTACGATTTAGGCCTTTACATCGGCATGTTCGTGGTTTGGGTTTATGCGGTACTCGGTGGTATGAAAGGTATTACTTATACGCAAATCGCCCAGTATTGTGTCTTAATTTTTGCATACACTATTCCTGCGGTATTTATCTCGTTACAGTTAACGGGTAATCCAATTCCACAATTAGGTTTAGGTTCTACTTTAGCGGATGGTAGCGGTGTTTACTTACTTGATAAGTTAGACATGGTAGTAACCGATCTTGGTTTTAAAGAGTACACCACGGATAACATGGGCGGCACAGTAAATATGTTCGCTTATACCTTGTCATTGATGATTGGTACCGCTGGTTTACCTCACGTTATCATGCGTTTCTTCACGGTTCCTTCAGTGAAAGCCGCACGTCAATCAGCAGGTTATGCATTAGTGTTTATCGCATTATTGTACACTGTTGCTCCAGCAGTTGGTGCCATGGCGCGTTTAAACTTAATGAATACTATTGAGCCAGTAGCGGGTCAAAATATGGATTATGCTGAGCGCCCTCAATGGTTTAAAGACTGGGAACATACAGGTTTATTACAATTTGAAGATAAAAACGGTGACGGCAAAATACAATATAATGCTGATAAAGCAACCAATGAAATGGTGAAAGTTGACCGTGACATTATGGTATTGGCTAACCCTGCAATTGCAAATCTACCAAACTGGGTTATTGCTTTAGTCGCAGCTGGTGGCTTAGCTGCTGCGTTGTCTACGGCCGCTGGTTTACTATTGGCGATTTCATCCTCTATTTCTCATGATTTAATGAAAGGGATACTAACACCTGATTTGACTGAGAAAAATGAGTTACTAGCGGGGCGTATTGTCATGACAATATCAGTGCTAGTGGCTGGTTGGCTTGGTTTAAATCCGCCTGGTTTTGCCGCAGGAACGGTGGCACTAGCCTTTGGTTTAGCAGCATCGTCAATATTCCCAGCATTAATGATGGGTATATTCGCTAAGAAAATGAGTGGCACTGCAGCAATATGGGGTATGTGTTCAGGTATCGGTGTTACTATGCTTTATGTGTTCCAACATAAAGGTATTATGTTTATCCCTGGTACGTCATTTCTTGGTGATATGGGTCCTAACTGGTTCTTTGGTATTTCACCTAATGCTTTTGGCTCAGTAGGCGCAGTCGTTAACTTTGTCGTAGCATTTACGGTATTGAGATTTACCGGTCCAGCACCTGCTCATATTCAACAGCTGGTTGAAAACTTCCGTACACCGCATGGTGGTGTATCGGCAGCACATGATCACTAGAGTACGGTAACGGTATTGAATACCACAGGAATAAAGGCTCCACTTGTGGAGCCTTTAATTTTTTCATTAACTCGCTTTGAAAAACAAATAGGCATTGTCGTGATAACCACTGCAATATGCAGTATTGAAGAATAATTTTTACATTTGGATACTAAAGAAAATAAGGATGATTATGAACCGTCATACAAAAGTAGCTTTAATGGTGGCACCGTTTCTTATCTTGGGTGGCTACATAGCGTCAGATTTTTATCTTGAAAAGCAAGCAGAGCAAACCCGGGTGTTTAAACTGGTACCCTTTGGTCATTGTGATGTGATCAATCAAAAATGTATTCTTAAATCAGGTAAATTTGAGGTTAATATATATGACAAGGCTGGGACAACTACGGTAAATTCAACTTTTCCACTTGATAGTGCTACGTTGTTTTTAGTTGATAAAAGCAATCAGGCGAGTGCATATCCGTTGGGTATGATTGATAATCCGTATTATTGGCAAAGTTCGACACCGTTACGTGAGCAGATTAGTGTGCAAGGCGAAAAATATAAATTACGTGTTATTGCCAATATTAAAGGTGGGCAATATATTGCTGAGTTTTATACTCAAACCGTTAAGTAGTGCTGTAATCTTTTAAACTGAATGCAGCTTAATATCTATAGGCATTCAATACCTTGAAGACAATGCATGACTTGTGGCGATAAATCCATATAATCTAATTATTAATATCAGTTTTAGAGAAGTTTTATGTTCCCAAATTGGCAATTAGCAGGCTTAAGTTTTGCTTATATAGGCCTATTGTTTTTTATTGCCTATATGGGAGATAAATATCGTCATAAATTAGTGCGAAAAAGCCAAGCGATTATTTATGCATTAACTTTAGGTGTCTATTGTACTTCTTGGAGTTTTTTAGGTACTACTGGGCAAGCATCAAGCAATTTTATTTCTCACCTGCCGATATATCTAGGGCCAATCATACTTTTTACTTTTGCTTGGCCTTTTATTCAGCGCATTATTCGTGTCAGTTTAAAGCTAAACCTCACTTCTATTGCCGATTTACTTGCAGCCCGATTTGGTAAATCACATAAGCTCGCTATTTTAGTCACCATAGTCGCATTAGTTGGCACTATGCCTTATATCGGCTTGCAATTAAAAGCCATTGTTTATTCTTTTCAGCAACTCCAAGCAGAACAAAGCTTAGCCAATTGGCATTTTGGTTTGGTTGTTAGTTTAATTTTAGCTGGTTTTACCATTGTTTTTGGGGTGCGTAATATTGATGTCACGGAACGTCATCCTGGGGTTATGCTCGCAATTGCCTTTGAGTCTTTAGTGAAATTATTTGCCTTTCTTGCGGTTGGTATTTTTGTTACTTATGTTTTATTTGACTCACCGATGGAAATTTGGCGACGTTCATCAGCTAATATCGAGCTCAACCAACAGCTTAACTTTCCTAATATTATGTCAATGTTTGCCATGTTAGTGATCGCCATGGCGGCTTTTTTATCTTTACCTCGGCAATTTCAAGTGATGGTGGTAGAGCTTAAAGATGAAAGAGATACTTGGCTTAGCCGGCGTATTTTTCCACTTTATTTATTAGTCTTTGCCATATTTGCCGTGCCTTTGGGCTTAGCAGGGCATTTATTGCTCGGCGACACTGTGCCATCAGATGCTTATGTTTTATTTTTACCTTGGTATCAGCAACAACCTTGGCTGACCTTATTAACATTCTTGGGCGCTATATCGGCGGCCAGTTCTATGGTGATTATTTCTTCTATCGCCTTAAGTACCATGCTCAGTAATGAGATTGTCTTTCCTTGGCTATATCGTGCCAATAAGCATAGCCACAGTCACAGTGATTACGATAATTTTCGTTTACGACTATTAACCATTCGCAAGGTGTTGGTGCTATTTGTTATTTTATTAGGTTATGGCGTATTTTTAATGGCATCGCCTGATACCTTAAGCTCGTTAGGCGAAATAGCTTTTGGTGCTTTCGCCCAATTAACTCCGGCCTTAGTTGCCGCTTTTTATTGGCGTAGAGCAACATTAACCGCGGTTTATGGCGGTATTTTAATTGGTTTTGGTGCTTGGTTGTTTCTCAATTTTATCCCACAATTTGGTGTCTACCCTAATCCTTTTGAAGGTAGTTTGCTTTCTGCAAGTTCAATGGCAAGTTTGCTGTCTTTATCGGTTAATGTTATCTCGATGTGGTTACTCTCTCACGTTAGTCGTCAGAGCGTACAAGAGCGCATGCAAGCTTCTTTATTTATGGAGTATCAAGCACCTAAAGCGCTACAGTTACAGCGCAATAAACAAATTAATGTCCAAGAGCTTGAGCTATTGGTATCGCGCTTCGTTGGTGAAAAAAAGTCGGCCATTAGTTTTGCGCAGTTTCAGCGCTTAACGGTTAAAGCTCAAATGAGTAATGTCGCTTATAACCAAAAATTACTACAACACACAGAAAATACCTTAGCAAGTGTTATGGGCGCGTCATCTGCTCGCTTGGTGTTATCTTCGGCCCTAGAAGGGCGTGATATTGCATTAGATGAAATTGCCGTGTTAGTTGAAGAGGCATCAAGTCAGCGTCAGCAATATAGTCAGGATTTATTACAAAGTGCGATAGAAAATGCCAGTGAAGGTATTTCGATTGTTGACAGTGAGTTAAACCTGGTTGCTTGGAATAAAAAATATGTTGATTTATTTGACTACCCTGCTGAGCTTATTTATCAAGGTAGCCCAGTGAGTGATTTAATTCGTTATAACGTTAAACGTGGCTTGTGTGGTGTTGGTAAGGTTGATCAACAAGTCAATAAGCGATTGACACATTTACGTAATGGCAGCCCGCATAGCTCTGAGCGAGAGCATAGTGATGGCCGAGTAATACGTATCGAAGGCAACCCCTTACCTGGCGGTGGTTTTGTTATGCTATTTTCTGATATTACTGCTTATCGTCAAGCCGAAAGAGGTTTGATCGAAGCCAATGTCGATTTGGAAACTCGCGTACTAGAGCGCACCAGAAAACTAGAACAAACCAATGATGCTTTGGCATTAGCGCGCGAAAAGGCTGAACAAGCTCACGTGAAGAAAAGTTTATATTTGAAAGCCTGTAGCCATGATCTTATGCAACCTTTAGAAGCGGCACGTTTGTTTACCTCGGCTTTAGCTAGCCAAGGTAACTTGACTGCTACACAACAACGACAAGTTGATAATATTGATCATTCCTTAAAAGTGGCCAATGATTTGGTTGCGGATTTAGCTGAAATAGCCCGTATTGAAAGTGGTAATATCAAGCCGAATATTACTACTTTTTCAGTTAAATCGTTATTTAATGATCTGGCAAAAGAGTTTTCTGCGAGTGCGGTAGAGCTTAAAGTTGAATTTTGTGTGCATAGTAACTCTTTGTGGTTGCGCTCTGATCGGAGCTTATTGCGTCGGATATTACAAAATTTAATCGGTAATGCCTTTCGCTATGCCAGCCCTGGTAAAGTGTTATTGGGGGCAAGAGTAAAAGGCGCGCTTGTTGATATTCAAGTACTAGATAACGGCCCGGGTATTCCACTTGATAAACAAACCATGGTCTTCGAACAATTTACTCAGTTAGATAATCAGCAGAGTGCATCCGCAGGAGGCTTAGGTCTAGGGTTAAATATCACCCAAAGCTTAGCTAATTTATTGGCACACCCTTTGGCGCTAAGATCGGAAGTGGGCATGGGCTGTAAATTTTCTGTTGGCGTTGAGCGAGCTCAAGCACAACAAGAAGTACTGGTGACTAAACCCGCAGTCAATGTCGGTTTAAGTGATGTCACGGTAATGTGTATTGATAATGACCCTGATGTGCTCAGCGGTATGGTTGAGTTACTGTCTGCATGGGGCTGTAATGTTTTAGCGGCGGATTCATATGACCAAGCCATAGCACTGTATGATGACCATAAAAGCGATATCGAAATATTGCTGGTTGATTATCAACTTGATTATGACTTCAATGGTATCGCGCTTATTGCTCAGTTGAGAAAACTGAGTAGAAATTATGTTCCTGCTATTTTAATTACCGCCACCACAGATAGCGATTTAGAAGAAAAAACTTTAGCAGCAGATATCGGCTTTATGCGCAAATTGGTTAAGCCTGCCGCGCTTAGAGCAATGATGAGTGCTATGTTAACGAAAAAGCTACAAGAAAAATATTTGCAATAATGCTTTAATAAGCCATTAGCTAATTGTTTTGTAGTTGCACATCAGCAATATCAAGTTGTGCAATAGCAATCACCGCTTGTGTACGATTGCGTACATCAAGTTTACGAAATATTGCTGTCGCATGTGCTTTAATGGTAGCTTCGGAAACATTTAAGTCATAGGCAATTTGTTTATTGAGCATGCCTTGGGCAAACATCATTAAAATTCGATATTGTTGCTGAGTAAGGCTTGCAACACGCTCGGCAATATCGTTATTATCTTGTGTTGGTGCTAACTCGTTATAAGCTGAAGGGGTCCAAATATTACCTAATAATACGTGTTGAATAGCATTATAAATATCTTCAACAGGGGTAGATTTTGGAATAAATCCTGAAGCGCCGTAACCCATAGCTTTATGTATGATTTCATGATCTTCGTGAGCAGAGACGATAACCACGGGAATTTGTGGAAAGTGGTTACGAACATGAATCAAGGTGTTAAAACCATGTGCGCCGGGAATATGTAAATCTAATAAAACTAAATCACTGTCATTATTTTCACTCAGCTGTTGTTCTAGTTCGGCAATGGTTTGTGCTTCTAACCACTGCGTTTGCGTTAGTTTTAATTTTAATGTGGCCAATAACGCTTGCCTAAATAATGGGTGATCGTCAGCTATTATAATTTTTTCTGGCTGAATCATGTTACTGTTTCCTGTAAAAAACCCAAGTTAAGCTTAGGTGGTTGAGTTTAATTTATTAATTAAACTTTAGGCTAGATATGCACTACTTGCAGTCTTAATCATAGTTTATTGCAGCCAAAAGAAGAAGTAGCGCGTTATAAAAATAACGCGCGACAAGCGTAACTATGCCTTTTCTGGGATATTGGCTAATACAGCGATTAATAGCTGCCAATATTGTTCAACCGTGGCTATTTGCACTTTTTCATCAGGTGAATGTGGAAATTTTATGGTTGGACCAAATGATACCATGTCCCAGTGAGGATAGGCTGTTTTGAATAAACCACATTCAAGACCTGCATGAATAACCATAATTTCAGGCACTTTATTAAAAAGTTCCTGATAAGTATCACGCACTGTTTGCATTAATGCTGAGCCTGTATCTGGTTTCCAGCCAGGATAAGCGCCTGAAAATTTAATTGCAGCTCCAGCTAACTCAAATGTCGATTTCACCATAGTTTGTGCATCTAAGCGCCCATCATCATGTAAGCTACGAATTAACGTCATGGCAACAAACTTGTTACCTTTACTGCGTATAACACCTAAGTTTAATGAGGTTTCAACAATACCTTCAATATCATCGCTCATACGTAACACGCCGTTAGGGCAGGCGTTTAGGGCACGTAAAATGCTATTCTGAGTGTCGAGTGTCCAGCATTCATCAAAAGTTTCTGGCGAAATTAATAACATTTCAATACCCGTTTCGATTGAGCCTAAAGACTGGCGTATGGTGGTTAAGTATTCTGCCAGCTTAGCTTTAAAGGCACTAACTTGAGCTTTACTAATAACAAAACTAGCATCAGCTTCACGCGGAATAGCATTACGTAAACTTCCACCATTTAATTCGGTTAAACGTAGCTCAAACTCGTTACTTGCAGCCAGTAAAAACCTCACTAATAGCTTATTGGCATTGGCTCGACCGGTATGAATATCAACGCCAGAATGGCCACCTTTTAAACCGGAAATAGATAAGTTAAAAGACTCAACATCAGCCGGTACATCCTCATTGGCAATAGCGAACATTGCTTCACCATCAAGACCACCAGCACAGCCCATGTAAATTTCACCTTCTTGCTCTGAGTCGGTGTTGATCAGTAAGTCACCTTCCAACCAACCGGCCTCAAGGCCAAAAGCACCAGTCATGCCGGCTTCTTCATCAATAGTCACCAATACTTCTAATGGGCCATGAGGCACGTCATCGCTTGCCAAAATAGCCAATGCTGATGATAAACCAATGCCATTATCAGCGCCTAAGGTAGTCCCTTCAGCAGTAACCCAATCACCATCAGCTTCAGTGATAATATAAGCTTTAATCGGGTCCACGAGAAAATCATGCTTAGTAGCAGAATTTTTTTGCGGCACCATATCCATATGTGCTTGCAAAATAACGCCCTTTCTACTTTCCATTCCAGCAGTCGCTGGTTTTTTAATAATTAAATTACCAACGGCATCTTCTTTAACGCTCAAACCTAATTCACTAGCCCAAGTTTGGATCCAAAGTGATATTTTTTGTTCGTGCTTTGATGGGTGGGGAATGCTACAAATTTGCTCGAAAATTTGCCACAGTTTATTAGGTTGTAGTTGTGCTAACTTACTCACGATGTTTCCTTAAAGGTTTCATTTGCCAATAGAAATTGGTATATAGTCGATAATGGTGTTACTTATCAGCCATTAAAAATTGCCATTGTTCATTAAAATCATTACTGGGTTTTTTGGTAAAATCAGAACGAACATACTGATTAATTTTACCTTCCGCGAAAGCCATTAAAATATTGGCTAAAGCTGGCTCTGAGATAGTAAAACCTTTACCTTCTCTGAGCTTGCGCTCGCGTAACACTTGTTTAAATTGTGATTCTAGCTTCTCAAAAAATTGATTAACCCGTGCTCGTAAACGTTCGTTTTCGCCCATTAAGGCATCACCAGCTAAAATACGGCACATGCCAGGGTTACGTTCAGCAAATATGAGTAAAACATGTAAAATATGGTGGCACCGAATAAGGGCTTCTTTATGATCAGTTAATATCAGATTGACACGAGAAAAAATCGACTCTTCAATAAATTCTATTAAGCCTTCAAACATGCGTGCTTTTGATGGGAAGTGACGGTAAAGTGCCGCTTCGGAAACGCCGACTGCAACAGCAAGTTTTGCCGTTGTGATCCGCTGTCCAGCACTCGTTTGTAGCATATGAGCAAGGCATTCTAAAATTTGTTGTTTACGATTAGGTTTTTGAGTCGCCGACATAAAACTGATTCTCTTGTTTTTGTTATATTTTCAGTGCAAACCTAACAGGGTTGCTACTGAATAATTAGCATGATTGTATAGCGTTATTTAGTTGATATTCAATAAAGAACTTAACGGCTACGTACTTATTTTTTCAGTGTATTTTGCAACGTTTGCTGAATATGCTGAACTAATTTTTTGGCCAGTTCATTTTTGTTCATCAAGGGTAGCGCTTTTTCATCGTTAGCGGTAAACACGGTTAAGGCATTGTCGTCACTATTAAAACCTTGACCTTTAGCTGCGACATTATTCGCAGCAATCATATCGAGCTTTTTGCGGGCTAATTTATCGCGAGCATAAAGTTCAACATCTTGCGTTTCAGCGGCAAAGCCGACCGTAAAAGGTTTGTTTGCCATCGCGGCAACATCAGCCACAATATCTGGGTTTTTGATAAGGTTCAGTTGCATGCTATCGTGCGACTTTTTAATTTTTTCATTAGCAATATTGTCGATACGATAATCAGCCACAGCAGCACAAGCAACAAAAACATCTGCTGCAGAGGCATGCTCTAAAGCTTGGTGATGCATTTCTATCGCACTGGTGACCGCTATTTTATGACAATTCTCTGGTGTGGCTAAATTAACTGGACCTGAAATTATGGTTACTTCGGCGCCAAGATTTTGCGCGGCACTGGCGATAGCAAAGCCCATCTTTCCAGAGCTGTAATTAGAGATATAGCGTACTGGATCGATAGCTTCACGCGTTGGACCTGCGGTAATTAACCATTTTTGGCCCGTTAAAGGCTTTGGCTTAGATGGAATATTGTTTATGCTTTCAATTGCTTGGCAAGTTAATGTAACTAGCTCGTGCACTTCTAACATGCGTCCTAAACCGATATCACCACAAGCTTGTTCGCCAGCGCCAGGGCCAAAAATAGTATAATGCCATGAGGTTAATGTGTTGATGTTTTTTTGCGTTGCACGGTTATGCCACATTTGTTGATTCATTGCTGGAGCAATAGCAACTGGCGCAGCTGTCGCCAAGCAAAGTGTGGTTAATAAGTCGTTAGCCATGCCGGCAGCAATTTTAGCGATAAGATCGGCAGTGGCGGGAGCAATTAAAATAAAATCAGCCCACTTGGCCAGTTCAATATGACCCATAGCTAATTCAGCTTGTGTATCTAACAAACTATCGGATACCGCATTGGCAGAAACCGCTTGCAAGGTTAATGGTGTAATAAAGGCTTTGGCACCTTCAGTCATTACCACGCGAACATCGGCACCCTGATCTTTTAATCGGCGCACTAGCTCTGGCGTTTTATAAGCAGCGATACCACCACTAATACCCAATAGAATTTTTTTACCCTGAAGAATCTGCATAAACTGCTAATCTTAATAACGACAATGGGCGATAAGATAGCATTATTCGCAGTTTTTTTGAAATCACTTTGCAAGGATGCACTTATGTTAAAAGACTGGCCTGCCGATGAAAAACCGCGTGAGAAGTTATTACAGCATGGTGCGCAAAGTTTAAGTGATGCTGAATTGTTGGCAATATTTCTACGTACGGGGGTTAAGGGCTGCCATGTTGTAGATCTATCTAGAAAACTGTTAAAAAGTTTTGGTAGCATATCTAAAATATATCAAGCTGATTTAGCTAGCTTTTGTCAGCATCATGGCTTAGGTGTGGCAAAATATGTGCAGTTGCAAGCCTGCTTGGAAATGTCGAAACGTTATTTGGCTGAACAAATGGATATGGGGCAAGCGTTAACATCTTCTGCCATGACCCAAAATTTTTTAACTGCGGAATTACGTCATGAAACTAGAGAAGTTTTCGCGGTTTTGTTTTTAAACACTCAACACCAAGTGATTAAGTTTGAACGTTTATTTCACGGTACAATTAATGCGGCGGCTGTTTATCCACGTATTGTGGTGGAGTTCGCGATAAAATATCAAGCCGGTGCAGTTATTCTCGCGCACAATCATCCCTCAGGCATTGCTGAACCAAGTATTGCCGATAATCAAATCACTACGCGCTTAGAGCAAGCGCTGGCGTTAATTGATGTCAAAGTACTTGATCATATCATTGTTGCGGGCTGTTACTGTTATTCGTATGCCGAACATGGTCGTATTAGTCTTTAATATTAGGATATTGATGACACTAGATGAATCTAACTCTTTTTCTAAGCCCTAAATAGTAATAAAAGCTTTTGGCTGTTTAGGTGCTAATTTTTATTTGAGGTTTTAGAGATCAATTCGTTGAGTAAATGACTAAAGCGTTATTTGTAATATAAAGATTGTGTGTTAATTATCTTAGATATTACGAGTATTTTACTTGATAAAGCTTGTCAGTAGGGTAAAAAATAAAAGTCAATGAAATGTCCGGCTGCGAAAATAGCCTGTTTATGCTGGATTATTGTTCTACTCGGATAATAATACAGCATAAAATAGCGTGATTTAGTTAGTTTTTTAAATTTAACTTATTGAAATTAATCTAAATTAAAAACTCCTGTCTTAATTTTTGATTAATGCTGGTATTCGTTTTTCACTTTCACTATAATATGCCACCTTTTTCAGGATCCCGAGGCGACGGTCTTGGGGAAATACAGCACGACCTGAAATTAATTTTGGAGTACTCAATATGTCTAAAGTCTGCCAAGTAACAGGCAAAAAGCCAATGGTTGGTAACAACCGTTCGCACGCAAGAAACGCGACTCGTCGTCGTTTTTTACCTAACCTTCAAACTCACCGTTTTTGGGTTGAGAGTGAAAATAGTTTCGTTAAATTACGTTTAACTCCGAAAGGAATGCGTATTATCGATAAAAAAGGTATTGATGCAGTTTTAACTGATATCCGTGCCCGTGGCGAAAAAGTTTAAGGAATTGCACAATGCGCGATAAAATTCGTTTAGTTTCTAGTGCTGGCACTGGCCATTTTTACACTACTGACAAAAACAAAAAAACTATGCCTGAAAAGATGGAGATCAAAAAATTCGATCCTCGTATCCGTCAGCATGTTATGTATAAAGAAGCTAAAATCAAGTAATTGATAGCCTCTTATTTAAAAGCCCAGTTTTATACTGGGTTTTTTATTGCCTAAAGAAAATAACGTAGTCCTTCCTTACCTTTATACGGTAATACCACAGGTAAATTTATATTTGCTTACTTTTCTCTTTTTGGTGAAAGTTGCCATGACATTTTTATCTGATATACACTGAGAGCAAAGAATAAAGCGCTTTTACCCAGTTTTTAAGGGGTTATTAAAGCCAATATACGTTTATTTCGGAGTTATTATCAGTACTTGTCAATCTATTCCAAGCATTATAGCCGGACCTATTGTTAGGCACGTTAGCCAACATCAATTGACCTTTTGGTTAGTGACTAGGCAAGCTTATCAGCTGCAGTTTCAATTATATGCTGAAGATGAACGGACGTTATTAGCTGATATGGCGTTAGATTGTCGACAAAACCAGCAAGTACGTATTGGTGAACAAGCTTTTATAAACTTAATATCAATAAACTTTCAAGACGCTTTACCACTTAATACTTTACTCTCTTATAATTTTATTTTTGGGACTGGTGAGCAGCAGCAATTGTTGACTGAGCTAATGCCTGAATTGCTGTATGCTGGGCAGAAATATCCTAATTTTATGATTAAATTTGACCTTCAGCAGATACTACATGGCTCTTGTCGAAAGCCGCATTTCGATAGCGCAGATGGTTTGGTTCAAGTGGATAACGTGATTGCAAATTCAATTAATGAAGGGCAATTACGGCCTGCGATGTTAATGATGTCAGGTGACCAAATTTATGCTGACGATGTTGCTGGGCCTATGTTGGTGGCTATTCATCAGGTTATTGAGCTATTAGGCCTATATGATGAAACTTGGCAAGGTACGGTTGTTAGCTCAAGTGATGAGCTGTTTGCTAGCCCTTTTTGTTACTATCAACGAGATCAACTACTGCCGAAAAATGATGCCAATAAAGCGGTTTATGAAAAAATATTCTCTGCCAGTAAAAAGCCGATATTTACTTCGGTTAATGCTAAAAATCATTTAGTCACCTTAGCAGAAGTCTTTGCAATGTATTTATTAACGTGGTCACCAATGATGTGGCGCTTGGTGGACTTAACCTCACATCGCGTGGCAGAGCCCTTTGCCGAAAAATATCGGATTGAAAGTAAAACTATTGAACAATTTTCGGCGGGCTTATCAGCTGTTGGGCGAGCATTAGCGCATATCCCAAGTTATATGATTTTTGATGACCATGACATTACCGATGACTGGAATTTAACCCGAGGTTGGGAAGAAGCCGCTTACCAGCACCCGTTTTCTAAGCAGATTATTGGCAATGCCTTAATAGGTTATTGGTTATGTCAAGGTTGGGGTAATGCCCCCGATAAATTTATTGAATTGAATCAAGAAGCTAACAATTACTTCACTGATAATGGCTATTTGCAACAAGAGCAATTGATTGATGCCCTGTTGGCTTGGGATCAGTGGCACTATAGCTTAGCCACTAGCCCTAAAGTTATTGTCCTAGATACGCGAACTCAACGTTGGCGCTCTGAAAGTAATGCTAACAAGCCCTCAGGTTTAATGGATTGGGAAGCATTGTCTGAGTTACAGCAAGAGTTGATTAATGAGCCAGAGGTAATATTAGTTTCACCAGCGCCTATTTATGGTGTCAAAATGATTGAAGCCATTCAACGAATTTTCACCTTTATCGGCTTGCCTTTAGTGGTTGATGCTGAGAACTGGATGGCACATTCTGGTACCGCTAATGTCATGCTAAATATTTTTCGCCATCATAAAACGCCACCAGATTTTATTATTTTATCTGGTGACGTACATTATTCCTTTTTTTACGAAGTTACCCATAGGTTTAGACGCAATAGCTCGCGAATTTTTCAGATCACTGCCAGTGGTATCAAAAACCAATTTCCTAGTGGCTTACTGAAATGGTTAGAGCGCTTGAATCGTTATTTATATGGTAGTCGTTCACCATTGAATTGGTTTACTAAACGCCGTCGTATGAAAATACAAGTGCGTAAGCCAGATCTGGAACAACGAAATGCCTTAATCAACCAAAGTGGTATTGGCTTGATCACTCTAACGCATGATGAACAAGTGGTAAAAGCGGAACTGCTAACGGCAAATAATAAACGAGTATTGTTTCATCCCCTGAACACAAGAGAGTAGTAATGCGACTTATCTCTTAAAGCTCGAAATGATATTTCAAGGGGATTTTCGCCATTAAACAAGGAGAAAGCACGGTAGGCATTTTCTCCGGTTTGATGGCTATCGATGCTTTGGAAATTATGTTTTTTGCTGTTTTATCCAATCCATTGTTAACTCTTCAAGTAAAGCCATTGGCAGGCTACCATTTTTCAGCATTTGATCATGAAACGTTCTAATATCGAACTTACTACCTAAGGCTTGTTCAGCTTTAGCACGCAGTTGACGAATTTTTATTTCGCCAATTTTGTATGACAATGCTTGTGCTGGCCAAGTGATATAGCGATCAATTTGAGCAATAACGTCAGCCATACTAAGTGCAGTATTCTCGGCTAAATAATTAATCGCCTGTTGTCGAGTCCAACCTTTGGCGTGAATACCAGTATCAACCACTAACCGACAGGCGCGCCAAGCTTCATAAGTTAAGCGACCAAAATCACTGTAGGGATCTTGGTAGAAGCCCATTTCTTTCCCCAAACGCTCTGAATACAAGCCCCAACCTTCACCATAAGCTGAATGGTAGAGGGTTTTACGAAACTCAGCCATTTCAAGTTCTTGAGCGATGGCACTTTGTAGATGGTGACCGGGTTCGGCTTCATGAAAAGTCAGTGCTTCTAAGCTATATAGCGGCTGGCTGCTTAAGTTTTCGGTTTCTAAAAAGTAAGTACCGGGTGTTGTGCCACTGCCATCAGAGGCAACGTAATAAGCGCCACCGTTCGGGCTTGATTTAATATCAAATGTTGAACGTGGCAATACTGAAAACCACTTGGGCAACTGTGCCGCCATTTTACGGGTGATATAGCTGGCTTTTTCTAACATATCCATTGCACTATCGGTATAAAACTGCTTGTCGGTACGCAAAAATTGAATAAAGTCTTTAAACTCGCCTTTAAAGCCAACTGCGTTGATAATTTGCTGCATTTCTTGGCGAATACGGCTCACTTCGTCTAAGCCAATTTGGTGAATTTCGTCTGCTGATAATTGGGTTGTAGTGTAATATTCGATTAAGTATTGATAATAGTCATCGCCACCTTTAACGCTACTGATACCAGCGGTTGTACGACAGTTAGCCATATATTCTTGGGTGAAAAAGTCATAAAAAGCTTGGTATTGGGGTAATACGCTATCAGTAATTAAGGCTTTTACTTGCTGACGATATTTTGTTTGTTGCGCCGCTGAAATGGCTTTTGGCATCGTTAACATTGGCGCGTAAAAAACGCTGTCTTCAACATGTTCAACTAGGTATTTGCTGATCGATTTTTCATAACCTTTAAAGCTTTCACAATAGTGGGTGTGACCTAAAGCTATTGCTTGCTTGAGATCGACAATATGTTCTTGATTGTAACGTGGATAATCAGCAAGACTGAGTAAATAATCGCTATAATCTTCTTCGGTTAGAAAAGACATATTTGCTGGCGCGCCAGCAAAATAACGATGAAAGCCAGCATAGTAAGTTAACGGATATAAATGATCTTGAAATTGGTAGCTTTTTGCTTCGGCTTGACGCTCATATTTAAATAGGCGATAGGTTACTTGTTCAGCAGGCGATAGTTCATTGACATCAATAGTGGCAATACGTGATAACAATTCACTATTGTATTTTGCTCTACGCTCTCGGCCCTTTTGTGACATTTCGGGCAACTTACCATTCATGCGAAAAGCGTCGGGGTCTTTACGAAAGAATATTTGTTCTTTATTGGCTGTTTGCCAATGCTCATTAAGGAGTTGATTTAATTGTTTACTGGCGGGTTCGGCAGTTGCACTAACTGTTGTTAATAAGCTGCAGAGCATTAATGCGCTGATAGTGAATTGTTTCAGTTTCATAGATAGCCTTACGCTGAGTGCTTTTTATTATTGCGATTAGTGTAAAGCTAAGTACAAATAAGCTCAATTTTTTCGTATGATAATCACTTATTTAAAAGCTTGGCGCTGTCTTATGATTAAACTATCAAAATCTGGTTGGAATAATGTCATTATTTTTGTGGTAATGGGCTTTATTTTACTTATTAATGTGGTGAATAAAAAAGTCTATTCACCAGAAACTGATAAAAATGCTAATCAAGCGCTGACTATTCTTGGGCAAAATCAAGTGATATTGACGCTGTCGATAGAAAATGTCGTGCTAGTTGAGCGCATTGCTCGTACATGGCGAGCGCGTCCTGGTAATATTTCTGGCCAAGCATTAGAGCAAATGATGATGTCATGGCAGCAAAGTAGTGGAGAGCTGATGATACAAGCGCCAGAAATTGACCGACAATTTGCCTTGAATGTGACCTTAGATATTGCCGGACAATCACAACCTTTGCAGTTAAATGTCTATGCTACTGAACAGCAACTACTGGTTTTTAATCAAAACACACAACAATGGCTGGCGTTACCTATCGAGATATATGGCCAGCTATTTCCACAAGAAATTTTTGCTAATTAACCGGTGTAATAGCTATTACACCCCAATGAGAGCTTAAAATTATGAGAAAATGTGCAATTTTATCCATGGACAGCTTAGCTGACTTTGAAGCGTATGATGCGTTAATTGATCAGCCTATGTTAGCGTTAGGATGGCAAACAGAACTGGTGTCGTGGCGTAACAGCGCGGTGAATTGGTCAGATTATGACGTGGTGGTTATTCGCAGTCCGTGGGACTATCAAGACGATATGGCGAGCTTTGTTAAGGTGCTTGAGAGCATTGAACAGTCAAGCGCTCGTTTAGAAAATAGCTTAGCGGTTGTGCAGTGGAATATTAATAAAATTTACTTAACGCAGCTAGAGGCTGATGGCGTCACTATTGTACCGACATTATGGCCAGAGACTTTTAATGCTGACAACCTTGCCGGTTATTTTTCACATTTTTCTACTGAGCAAATGGTATTAAAACCACGAGTCAGTGCTAATGCCGACAATACCTTTTGGTTAACTCAGGACAATTATCAAAATAAAGTGGCTGAACTAAATACGGCCTTTGCTCATCGTGAATTGATGGTGCAACCCTTTATGGCGGATATTTGCCAAGAAGGTGAATTCTCTTTGTTCTACTTTAATGGTGTATTTAGTCATGCAATATTAAAAACACCGGCTAAAGGTGATTTTCGCGTCCAAGAAGAACACGGTGGCGGTTTACTATCAGTAACACCTGAGCTGGCACTGAAAGCGGCAGCAAATAAAACCATGCAAGCGATTAGTAAACTTCATGGCGAGTTACTGTATGCTCGTATTGATTTTGTTCGCCATCAAGATAGCTTCGCGCTGATGGAAGCTGAATTAATTGAGCCATCACTATATTTCAATATGGATGCAGCTTCACCACAACGCTTTGCTAATGCGTTAGTAGCGCGTATGGCAAGTGCAGAAAACCAGCCCAAATAGGACTTATTTTAAGATGCCAGAGTTACCCGAAGTAGAAGTTTGTCGTTTAGGCATAACACCGCATATTGCTGGGCAGAAAGTTGCAGACGTAGTGGTGCGTAATGCCAAATTACGTTGGCCGATCCCTGATGAAGTACACAGTGTGGTAGGAAAAACGTTAGAAAAAATAGAGCGTCGTTCAAAATATCTATTATTGAGGTTTTCTAACGGCACCTTATTACTGCATTTAGGCATGTCAGGCTCGGTGCGTATTTTAGAGCAAGATACTCCCGACATTAAACATGATCATTTTGAAATGCTGTTCGAAAACGGCAAAATGTTGCGACTTAATGATCCTCGCCGTTTCGGCGCGGTACTTTGGTTTCCCCAACATCAAGATTTGCAGGGCTTACTAACCAAATTAGGCCCAGAGCCGCTGACCGATGATTTTGCTTACGGACATTTGTTTGCTAAAGCTGGCAATCGGAAAGTGCCCATTAAGACTTTTTTAATGGATAACCATGTTGTGGTGGGGGTCGGTAATATTTATGCTAATGAAGCCTTATTTATTGCCAGTATTCACCCTGCAACGTTAGTGAATAGCATTAGTGAAGAGAAGTATAATCAGCTGACCGATATTATTAAGCAGGTTTTAGCCGCCGCTATTGCACAAGGCGGCACAACGTTAAAAGATTTTACCCAAGCTGATGGTAAGCCGGGTTATTTCGCGCAAAAATTATTTGTTTACGGCCGAGCAGGTGAAAAATGTGATGGTTGTCAAAGTGTTTTAGAAGAAATCCGTCAATCTAATCGCAGTTCAGTGTTTTGCCCACAATGTCAGCTCATGCCGAAAGCCACACCTCAGCAAAAATCGCGCTCGAAAAAGACCACGGTTAAGAAAAAAGTGCTTAAAAAGTAAATGATAGATCGCGACAGTGGTCGCGTTATTTTTATCAGTATAGAGAATTCAGCGTTTGCACTGCTTAATTTAAGTCGCTTATTTTGTAGAGATAAATAGGCGATTTATAAAAGTCATCTAAAACAATTTTTTTATCGGCTTTGACTGAAGGTAAAGCAAAATTATTGCTGATCAAAAAGGCGATATTCGGCTGTTGTTGTTTGAGTTTATCCGCTATTTTTATCATGGCTTCAGGGTATAAATAGCAAACAATAACCGATGCTGCAGGTAGATTTTCGTGATAAAAGTTTTTTCTGTGTAGACGCAAATTTTTTAAGCCCAAGGCTTTTTTCAGTATTATCGAAATCAGCCAAGGTAATAACGATAATTCATAACCTATAACTTGTCTTTCTGGTGTACGTTTTGCTAATGGAATGACAAAGTTACCCCAGCCACTACCTAAGTCGATGATAGCGCCAGTACCGGTTTCATCAATTAATCTCAGCATAACTTGATAAGCTTTTTTTGAGCTTGGCATCGGCGATATACCTAGCCTTATCGTACTGTAAATGAGCGATAGCGCGATGAATGCCGTGCTAATAACCAATAAAATATCAAATATGTTCAGACATAACTCCAAAAGTAAGTATGCTAGCAATTATCACGCGTAGATTAACGTTAAGGCTTGAGTAAACTCGCTGTTACGAAATAATTGAGTCTAAGAGGAATGCTCCCATTTCCCGACAATATTAAGATCTTCGGCTTAATAAGGCGAGAATAATTGTCGATTAACGCTAGGTTTAGAAAGCTAAAGCTATTTACTCTATGGTATTCACTGTATACTGAGTTTTTTAAGTCTGATGGTTAGATTGAGGTGAATATTACGGTAAGTGTTCGTGATATCGTCAACTAACCCTATTATGAGCCAAACAATCGCATGAAACCCTACGCAAATATTGCCGAACTAATTGCCAGCTTAGAATCTGAAATACGATCATTGACTGAAGAGATTACTACTTTAAAAGAGCAACCACAAAGCTTTAATGAACAAGTTATTTTTAAGTACATTGATACCTGCAGTACAGGTAAAACAAAAGATTTTGTGCGAGCATTAGGGGTTAAATCAGAGCGTGGTTCATTTTTTTCATCAGGTGATGTTAGTAAGTTAATCAAAGATGGTGCCGATGATATTTCACCACAGTTACTTGCTATAGCACGCAAAGTGGCGAGTATGAAAAACAAACATGGTAAGCATCATTAATATTTAAAGTGATATTTATTTTAAGCTAACGCGACAAAATTCAAATTCTAATATTGTAATGGTGATAGCACATTAGAATTATATTTTTCACCGAAGATAAGAGAATAATATGAGTAAAGGTATAGTTAAATGGTTTAATGCCGATAAAGGTTTCGGGTTCATTTCTCCAGAAGACGGCAGCAAAGATTTGTTTGTTCATCATTCTGAAATTCAATCAGGTGGCGAATACGCAACATTGGCTGATGGCCAAGCGGTTGAATTTGAAGTCGGTCAAGGCCAGAAAGGTCCATGTGCAAATAAAGTTGTAGCTGTTTAAGCAATTAGCACAGATTTTATATAAACGAGTGTACTTTGTGCACTCGTTTTTTTATCAGCCTGAAATGATAAAGCTTGCTTTTATCAACGATCCTGACAATGAAAAATTGTTCTGAAATCAATCACCTTTCGATTTTTTTTGCATACTATTTTCAAGTGCTTGCTTAACAATAGGGTGAACAAATTGCCCCACATCGCCGTTATGTAAGGCAACTTCTTTTACTAAGGTGGAAGAAATAAACGAATTCTTTTCCGCAGGGGTTAAAAATACTGACTCTAAATCCGGCGCTAAACGACGATTCATGTTCGCTAATTGAAACTCATAGTCAAAATCAGAAACCGCACGTAAACCACGAATAAGTACTTGTGCTTTGTGCTCGCGAGCAAAATCTATCAGTAAGCCACTAAAGCCAACTATCGTAACATTCGGTAAATGTTGCGTGACTTCTTCTAATAAAGTAACTCGTTGTGCTAAGTCAAAATGTGGCTTTTTACTTGGACTAGCAGCGATACCTACAACGACCTCACTAAATAAGCGACTAGCACGCTCGATTAAATCGGCATGACCATTAGTGACAGGATCAAAGGTACCTGGATAAATTGCTTTTACTGACATAATTTTAGCGCTTTCAATAGTGTAAAAATCTTATTGTAAATGCCAAGCAGTCTAATTTCAAAGCTATCTTACTTCATTGCTTGCTGTTGCAGTGTTGCCAGCATGGCGGTCATTTGGTCATTGATCATGTTTAGTGCTTTGTATGGTCGGATCATGACTTTAAATTCGGTAATTTTTCCGTCTTCATTCCACGTGATCATATCAATGCCATTGATATCGATACCGTCGATGTTCAAGGAAAACTCTAATACGGCAGCATTATCAGCGGTAAACTCCCGATCGTAGTTGAAACTGCCATTTAAAAAAGTATGAAAAGCTGCGGTTAAATACATGCTGACCATCTGCTTGCCTTGTATTGGCGTATGAATAACCGGTGAAAACAAGGTTACGTTGTCTGCAAGCAACGTTGACACTTGCTCGACTTGTTTGTTTTGTATCATGGTGTGCCAATTGTTAAGCATTTTTATCGTCCTTTTGATTGATTTTTATTCACTGTTAGCTAAGATGCCGTCAAATCTGACAGCTGTCAATATTAATGTTACTTAAAGTATTTACTCGAAATACTTTAATGTTAGTTAATTTTGATAGTATGATGGGAAAATCTATGTCGACTAATACAAGAAGTAGTATCAATGAAAACTAGGGATAAAATAATTCAAGCCAGCATTGCATTATTTAATGAACAGGGAGAACGTAATGTTACCACTAACCACATTGCTGCCGATCTTGGTATCAGCCCAGGTAACCTCTATTACCACTTTCGCAATAAAGAAGACATTATCCTGTCAATATACGAGGAGTATGCGCGTAACTTATTGATCGATACTATGCCGGAAGTTAGTCCTGACGTGAAACCACTCGATGCGATTATTTTATATATGGATGCGGTGTTTCAGACCTTAATGAAGTTTCGTTTTTTCTACAGTAATTTACCGGTACTGTTGGCGAAAAATCCTTTGCTGCACGATAAGTATGTTGAAGTACAGGACTTTATTGCACAACGCGTGAGTGAGTTATTACTATCGCTACGTGACGCTAATATGATGGAGTTTTTAGATGAAGACTTACCTGATATTGTGAGTATTTTACGCTTAGTGAATACCTTTTGGCTAAGCTTCTATCAAACGCAAAATAATGAAAATGAAATTAACGACGCCGTATTCTATCAAGGCGTACTGAAAATTTTAGTGATTATCCAACCATATATCAGTGACTCTGCAAAAGAAGAGTTTTTAGAGGCACGAGCAATGTATCGTCAACGCTGTCAAGATAGCTTAGTAGCTGTATAAATAACTTTACAATCAAAAAGTTAAGTTTATTTGCAAGAAATTAAACTTTATGACTGGTAACCGTTTAATAGCGCTTGCCAGTTTTTTTCAGTCCAGTAAAAATTAGTCATTCTCTGTTGTTCTTTTCGAAATGATCTCAGTAACCTGGCCATATTATCTTCCGGCCATTTACTTTGCTTTGCTCTGTGCTCACCTTGATCAAAGTCGATCAACCAAACCTTATTATTACCATCAATCAAAATGTTATGAGCATTCAAATCATGATGATAAATTCCCTGTTGGTGAAATGATTTAATTACTTTGCCTATTTGCTGCCAAAGTAGGTCAGTAATTGTTGTTGTGCTAAGCACAGCGACTAAATCCTGAGCATTTTCGATACGTGATGACAATAAGTCAGCACGATAAAATAAACCTTGCCTAATAACACGAAAAGCGACAGGTTTTGGTGCTGGTAAGCCTAATGCACGCATTGACGTTAACAAGGTAAATTCTCGAGCCGCGCGGGTATTTTTGTATCCGGTAAATAAATATTGATCATTAACCACTTTGCCAATTAAGCCACCGCGGTAATAATGGCGTAAGACCCAATTGCGTTCAATGTTTTCGGCGTTTTCTGTGGCGATAAACCACGTGGTGCCGCGCCCTTGCGCACTGCCAACAATGGCATTTTTCTCTTGCCAATAATCACTGTTAAGCATTTCAGGTAAAAAGCTGGTTATTTCATCGCTGTCATATTGACAATAAATATTGCCTTGTTGAAAAGTTTTTTCGTGACAGGGTTTTACAATTGCGGGCTGGTTCAAGATAATAGGCCTATATTATATTTCTGCTCCTATTGTGGTGAATCCTTTATGCTGGGTCAATTATCTGCTCCGAAAAATTTATGTTTATTGCGATTATCAGCCATTGGTGACGTATGTCATGCTGTAGCTATGGTGCAAAATATCCAACGACAATGGCCAAATACCAAGATCACTTGGGTGATAGGTAAAATAGAAGCCAGTTTGTTGCTTGGTATGGAAGGCGTTGAATTTGTTATTTTTGATAAGAAAGCCGGTTTAAAAGCTTATCGTGATCTTCGAGAAAAGCTTAAAGGCCAACAATTTGATATTTTATTGCATATGCAAGTCGCATTGCGTGCCAGTCTTGCAAGTTTATGTATTCCGGCAAAAATAAAAATTGGTTTTGATAGTCAACGTGCGAAAGAAGCACAAGGGTTATTTACCAATAAAAAAATTGCTGCACAAGCTCAACCTCATGTCTTGGATGGCTTTATGGGTTTTGCCGAAGCGCTCGGCTTAGCCGTAACCGAGCCATTATGGCATATGCCATTGACCGATAGTGAACAGCTATGGGCGAGTGAAAAACTTAGTGCAGAAAATGCTGCCGGTAAACCGATTGCGGTTATTTGTCCGGCAGCCAGCAAAGCTGAACGCAATTGGCATGCTGAAGGTTATTCGCAAGCGGCTGAACATTTAAATGCCCGTGGCTTTAAGGTCGTAATTTGTGGTGGACCAACCACCATGGAAAAATTACTTGCTGAAGCGATAATTAGCCGGAGCGACTTTAGTCAGGGCGCTAATGAAATACAAAATTTGGTTGGGCAAACGAGCTTGAAGCAACTGTTGGCAGTATTAAAGCTTGCTCACCTTGTGGTGGCACCTGATACTGGTCCTGCTCATATGGCGGTGACGGTAGAAACACCGGTTGTTGGCTTATATGCTCACAGTAACCCTAAGCGTACTGGTCCGTATTTATATCCTCAGTATGTGGTTAGTGCTTATGAATCAGCGATACAGCGACAGTATAAAAAAACCGCTGAACAAGTGCCTTGGGGAACTCGCGCTAAAGGTAAAGACTTGATGATGCAGATCAGTATTGCTGACGTGAAAAGAACTATCGACCGCGTTATTCATGATAACTATAGCGAGTTATTATAAGCCAGCAAAAGGAATAGGCGTGAAAAAATATGTTACCGGATTTTTATTTTCTCAAGATACTAACCAGATTGTCCTGATTAAAAAAATAAATCCGCAATGGCAGCGCGGTTTATTTAATGGCATTGGCGGAAAAGTTGAAGCGAATGAAACTTCGATTGATGCGATGGTAAGAGAATGCGCTGAAGAAACTGGAGTAATAACGCAACCAGTCGATTGGCAATACTTTGCTAACGTATTTCGTCCCAATGGCTATGATGTTGATCTCTATTTTGCGCGCACTGATTTAGCGTTAAGTGCTAAAACCATGGAAGCAGAAGAAATACATATTATGAAAGTATCGGCAATACCGAAAAATATCATTCCGAATTTACAATGGCTAATCCCGCTGGCATTAGATAACCAAGCTGACTTTTCTACGCCTGTTTTTATCAAAGAAATAGCACAAGAGCGCTTAAAAGCCTAAGCCGCTTTATCTCAATAATTTTGGCTTTTACTATAAATGTCATCCTTTTTTACTCCTTAATAAAGCAGCTTAATGTGATTAAAAGTAACAAACTACACAAAATAATTGGTCTGATTTTAGTCTTACCTATGTTGGGATGGACAATCACCGGTATGATATTTTTTATCAAACCCGGCTATCAGGCTGCCTATGAGTCACTGGCAATTAAAACCTATCCATTGAACGATTCGTTTATGATCAGTCCAAAAAGTGACTGGCAAAAAGTCAGCTTAGTGAACACCATTTTAGGTAAGCATTTATTAGTAAAAACAACAGATAAAACCATGCACTTAGCGCCAGAATCGCTAGTGGATCAAGCGCCACCATCCGAGCAAGCATTTAAAATATTATTGCGGGATGCTTTTAATGGCAGTGACAGGTACGGTGATATAGTCAGCGTTAATGGCTTGTCGGCAAAAACAAGCACAGGTGTTGAGATAAAACTTGATTGGAAGAACCTTAGCTTAAGCCAAAAAGGTCAAGATACTGAGTTGATTAATTTGCTGTACAAAATTCACTATTTACAATGGACAGGCCATAAGGTACTTGATCAGTGTCTAGGTATTTTAGGTCTGATACTATTGATCACGCTAACGGTTTTAGGTGTTAGGTTATATGTTAAAAAACGCGTTTAAACATGGTAAATGTTAAGTTTATACGCGTAATAATGTTTGTAGAGCCGTTAATGAATGGGCGGTTGCGCCTTGGTTTGCTAGTACAACTTTATAGCCATTTTCACCCACGCGTTGTGCGCTGTTTTCATGGGTAAATAAAGCCAGCACTTCATCTGCTAAAGTTTGCGGCATATTTTCATTCTCAGCAATTTGCACTATAGCTTGCTCAGACTTTAGCTGTAGTAAAATTTCACTAAAATTGCTCATATTTGGGCCAACGATCACTGGTTTTTTAAATAAAGCCGGTTCTAATGGGTTGTGGCCGCCAATATCGCTAAAGCTTCCCCCCATAGTCACAACGTCGGCTAGAGCGCATGTTGCTAGTAACTCACCTAAAGTATCGATGATCCAAACATCTGTTTGTAGGGTTACAAGATGTTGCTCACTACGCTTAAGTAGGGGGTATCCAGCTATTTGTGCTAGCTTAGCAACTTGTTCAAAGCGTTCAGGGTGGCGAGGTACTATGATCAGTAATGCATCAGGTTGTTGCTGTTTTATTTGCTCAAATGCCTGTAATGCTAATGCTTCGTCGCCGGGGTGGGTGCTAGCAATTAGCCATACTTTACGTTGCTGGGTTATTAAAGCTGCTAGTTCTTGTTGTTTAGCCGCAACGTCATTATTAACGCTGATATCAAACTTCAGATTACCTGATAATTCACACTGTTCAGGGTTTGCGCCCATGGTGAGATAATTGTCTTGATTAACTTGGCTCTGCGTTAATATTTTGTCAAAACGTTGAATCGTTGGCATGATCAACCAAGCAAGTTTTTGGTAGCTACGCATCGATTTTTCTGATAATCGTCCGTTGATCAAGAGTAATTTTATTTGCTGCTTTTGACATTGAGCGATAACATTTGGCCATAACTCAGTTTCCATAAAAATCATCGCTTTAGGCTTTAAACGCTTTAAAAATAATTGCGTAGAAAAAATATTATCCAGTGGCAAATAGCAATGCTGCACCTTATCAGCAAATAATTTTTTTACCTGTGCTGACCCGGTTGGCGTAAATGTTGTTACCGTGATCGGTAAATTAGCATAATTATTAAGTAGTTTAGTGATAAAAGGCTTTAAGGCGATCACTTCACCGACGCTGGCGGCATGAATAATAATACCGCCGGTTTGCAGTGCGGTTGAAATAAATCCAAGTCGCTCCAAAAAGCGTTGGCGATAAGCTTGATGATTAATCGAGCGCAGCAATAACACCACCAACAGTAAGGGTGTTAACAGTAAGAATAATAAGCGGTATAACACTAAAGCAAGAATAAAGCGCACTTAACAAGCTCAAAAATCAGCAATCAATGTTGCAGAGTATACCTAATAAGTTGCGTAAAAAATCAAGCAAGATATAAAATAGTTAGGGGCTGTTGATCGTTCGAGATTGTTTTTGCAGCGAATTGTTGGGATTTATACAAGGCAGAGCCTTTGTCATGTGGCCATTGAACAAACGGTAGCGATAACGGAAACGGATGAATTTAAGCCCTCGGTGCGGCTTATTCTTGGCTCACCAAATGCTAGAGGTGCGATGTTTTGCATGATTGTCAGCATTCAGCCACCAATTATCAACCACTCTAGGCTCCAAGAGTACTAGCTAGCGCTCAAATATAGTATCAAGGATGATCGAGGAGTTAGTTCTAGCAACCCCTTCAAGTGAGCACACCATATTCAGTACTTCACTGAGTTTTTCCAGGGTAGCGGCTTGTATAGTGACTAATAAATCATACTCACCACTGATAGAGTAAATATGGCTAATTTGATGAACTTTTCTCAAGGCTAAGCAGATGGTTTTTCTAAGGTTAGGGTTTACTTTTAATGACACATTCGAAGAAATTAATCCACTCGTATACTCACTACCTAAAACCACACTATAGCCTTCGATAACATTATTGTTTTCGAGCTTATTGAGTCGGTTCTGTATTGCGGTTCTAGAAACACCGGTGGCCCTTGCCATATCAGAGACACTCGCGCGGGCATTGAGGCGTAATATAGATAATAACTCTTCATCTTTTTCGGTTAACAACAAGTGATAGTCCTGAGGGGCATTAGGCAAAAAAACACCTAATATATTACACTTTGACACATCTACATGTCAATTTGACTATTAAAAATGACAAATTAATAAGTAATGTCACTTTTCTTGTTAAGTCGTCTAGGCTGATAATACGATGATTGCAAGACTCTTACTTTTTAAGGAATTACCGTGACCGATTCTGCTAGCACTAATAACTTTTATGACCATTTAACTGCGCAAATAAATCAAGTTAAAGAAGAGGGTTTATATAAAGCTGAACGTATAATCACTACCGCCCAACAACCACAAATAGCAGTTAACACCGGTGAAGATGTGGTGAATTTTTGTGCCAATAACTATTTAGGTTTAGCCAATCACCCAAGCTTAATCGCTGCGGCTAAAGAAGGTTTAGATGAGCACGGTTTTGGTATGGCGTCAGTACGTTTTATTTGTGGTACACAAGACATTCATAAAACCTTAGAGCAAAAGTTAAGTACTTTTTTAGGTATGGAAGATACCATTTTATATTCCTCTTGTTTTGACGCTAATGCGGGTTTATTTGAAACCTTACTCGGCCCTGAAGATGCCATTATTTCTGACTCTTTAAACCATGCATCAATTATTGATGGTGTGCGCTTATGTAAAGCCAAGCGTTTTCGTTATGCCAATAATGATGCCGCAGAACTTGAAGCGCGCTTAATTGAAGCGGATGAAGCTGGTGCACGTTTTAAGCTAATTGCTACTGACGGCGTATTCTCAATGGACGGTGTTATTGCCAACTTAAAAGCGGTTTGTGATCTAGCCGATAAATACAATGCTATGGTGATGGTTGATGATTCACATGCCGTTGGTTTTGTTGGCGAACAAGGTCGTGGTAGCCATGAATATTGTGATGTTATGGGGCGTGTGGATATTATTACCGGTACCTTAGGTAAAGCGATGGGTGGCGCCTCAGGTGGTTATACTGCCGCTAAAAAAGAAGTAGTTGAATGGCTACGTCAACGTTCACGTCCTTACTTATTTTCTAATTCTTTAGCGCCTGCGATTGTAAATGCCTCAATCAAAGTGATTGATTTATTAGCTGAAGGTGACGAACTGCGTAAAACCTTAAAAGACAACGCGGCATATTTTAGAACACAAATGGAAGCCGCTGGTTTTACTTGTGCTGGTGCTGACCATGCCATTGTGCCAGTGATGTTAGGTGATGCGAAAGTGGCCAGTGCTATGGCGGAACGTTTATTAGCTGAAGGTATTTATGTTATTGGTTTCTCATTTCCCGTCGTACCAAAAGGCCAAGCCCGTATTCGTACACAAATTTCTGCCGCGCACACTAAAGCTGAATTGGATAAAGCCATTGAAGCCTTTATTCGTATCGGTAAAGAAATGAAAGTAATTGAGGGTTAACGATGAAAGCTTTAGCAAAATTAAAAGCCGAACCGGGCATTTGGATGACCGACTCACCTAAGCCTGAGTTAGGACATAATGATCTGTTAATCAAAATTAAAAAAACCGCTATTTGTGGTACTGATATTCATATATATAACTGGGATGAATGGTCACAGAAAACTATTCCGGTACCTATGGTTGTGGGTCATGAGTATGCGGGCGAAGTGGTTGGTATTGGTCAAGAGGTTCGTGGTTTTACCTTAGGTGACCGCGTTTCTGGTGAAGGGCATATTACCTGTGGTCATTGTCGTAACTGTCGTGGTGGTCGTACACATTTATGTCGTAACACCGTTGGTGTTGGCGTTAATCGTGAAGGTTCATTTGCTGAGTATTTGGTGATCCCAGCTTTCAATGCGTTTAAATTACCCGATGAAGTTTCAGATGATTTGGCGGCTATTTTTGACCCGTTCGGCAATGCTGTTCATACCGCTTTATCGTTTGATTTAGTCGGTGAAGACGTTTTGATCACCGGTGCGGGTCCTATTGGTATTATGGCGGCAGCCGTGGCAAAGCATGTTGGTGCTCGCCATGTGGTGATTACTGACGTTAATGAATACCGTCTAGACCTTGCTCGTCAAATGGGCGCAACGCGCGCGGTCGACGTTAGTAAAGAAAAATTAACCGAGGTGATGGCTGATTTAGGCATGACTGAAGGTTTTGATGTCGGTATGGAAATGTCAGGCGTGCCATCGGCATTTACCGATATGTTGGCCAATATGAACAATGGCGGAAAAATTGCCATGCTCGGTATTCCTGGTCAAGATATGGCAATTGATTGGAGTCAAATTATTTTTAAAGGTTTAACCATTAAAGGTATTTATGGCCGTGAAATGTTTGAAACTTGGTACAAAATGGCGAGTTTGATCCAATCTGGCCTAGATTTAACGCCAATTATCACTCATCACTTTAATGTTGATGATTTTCAGCAAGGTTTTGATATCATGCGTTCAGGACAATCAGGTAAAGTTATCTTAAATTGGGAATAATGAATAATGGCAAGTAGTGAAGAAAGTTTTAAACATATGCAAATCAGCGAACTGCATAAGGTATTAGCTGATGAATCACATGTAGTTGTTGATATTCGTGATCCTGCTTCGTTTCAATCAGGGCATATTCCAAATGCTATTCATTTAAGTAATGAAAGTTTAGCTGATTTTTTACGCGATGCTGATTTTGATGCTCCTGTAGTGGTTTGTTGTTACCACGGTATTTCAAGCCAACAGGCGGCGCAATTTTTGATCAGTCAAGATTTCACTGAAGTATACTCGCTTGATGGTGGCTTTACTGATTGGCAGTTACAGCATCCGGATGTTGTAACCTGTTAATGCCAAACACTGACTTACGGCCACTAGTAAAAGTAACGCAACATAGTATTGCGTTACTTTTTTGTGATTACCTGAAAACCTTACAGGTTCAAACGCTAGTTGAAAAAGCAGCTGATGGCTTTGTTATTTATTGTCAGCAAGACAAATACGACTTCGCACAGCAAGAATTTGCACAATTTATTAATCAACCTGAGCAAGCTAAGTACCAACAAGCGGCTTGGCAAAATGGTGATGTAACTGAGGTTAGTTCAAGTTTTCCCACGTTAATGAGTAGCTTTAAAAGTCAATTTTTTTCACATGCAGGAGTCGTGACTTTAGTTGTTTTTGCTGCGTGTTGGCTAGTGTTCCTTGCCAGTAACTTCGGTTGGGGTAATGTTGTCTTTCAGCATTTACAATTCTATCCACAACTCAGTGTTGATGTGGTACTAGCAGCACCTCACCGTTTATTAGGGCCCGCTTTTTTCCATTTTTCATGGTTACATATTGTCTTTAATACCATGTGGTGGTGGCAGTTGGGTGGGTCGATAGAACAGGTAAGCGGAAAGTTTAGCTTATTGAATTTGTTAGTGGTTTCTGCGGTTGTATCTAATGTTGGCCAGTTTATGGTTGACGGCCCTAATTTTGGTGGTTTATCGGGTGTAGTATACGCACTGGTTGGCTATGTTTGGTGGATAGGCTGGCTAATGCCTGAAAAAGGCCTGTCATTGTCAAAACCTATTATCGGCTTTATGTTGTTTTGGTTGTTACTCGGCTATACCAGTTTAATGCCGATTAATGTTGCTAATACGGCTCATCTACTCGGTTTAGTTAGTGGTTGTGTATTGGCTTTTTTGCAGGTTTTAAAGACAAAAAAACACACTCTTTAGTCATACTGAGTGTGTTCTAAACTCGCTAATGTAGTGCTAAGTTGTATAATTAAAGCGCTTAATTATCTAACCATTGGGTAAATAAAAGCTTTTTAATTAGAGGTTTGCCGGTTTCTTTTTCCAATAATTGTTTAACTTTTTCTTCGCATAATCGTTGTATTTCATGACGGCCATTGATCGATTTTACTTTTGACTCAGGTTGCTGGCCAATAATATTAATAATGGCATCACGCAATAGTGGCGCATGATGCTCAACAACATCATAATTTGAAGCGTCTTCAATCATGAGCTCTACAGATAGGCGCACGTAACCCATTTTTTTCTTCACTGCTACGTAATTGGTCACAATAGAAGGTTCAAAGCCAAAGTAAGCATAATCAGCCGCTTTAGCCAAAGGTGAACTCAGCAGTACCAACATTAAAATAATGGATGTTTTCATACATTAGAACTCAAATTAGGACGTTAGTTAAAGATGTTGATGATAGTAAATGATAACGCGAATTTTGATCAAGCGCTGAATTATTTAGTAATTTTTAAAGTACGGATGTTTTTATGAAAAATTCAGCTTTATTTATAATCTGCTAATCGTCGGTTATTGCACGCAGTAAGCTGTATTTTTGTCATGCTAAACGCTATCATAGCTCGTTTTTCGTTAAATAGTTTTCAGGTATGACAACAGAACATTTATTATTTCCCGTGCAAATGCTCACAAATTGGCACTCGCCAGACACCTATACTCTTCCCAACAACCTAGGTGATTGGTTACTTGATCCCAGTTCATTAACGGCACGTTTAAAAGCGCTTTGCCAAGACTTTCGTGTGGAAGTGCTCGGACAAAAAATTATCGCTTGTGATGCCGCCGAGGCCAATGATGATATCGTCGCCGGTGAGCAAGTTTTGATACGAGAAGTATTATTGTATTGTGATGATATTCCACAAGTGTTTGCGCGTAGCTTATTACCGCTCAGTTCTTTAACCGGTGCGCAGCAGCAATTAGCTCACTTAGGGACACAGTCTTTAGGGCAGGTGTTGTTTAATCACCCTGACTTGTTGCGTAAAAAAATTGAAGTAACAGCATTTAATGCACAATCCAGCGTTGCTAATTTGGTTAATTACTTAGCAATAGCAGAAAATCAACAACCGCTATGGGGTCGACGTTCGATATTTGTTTTGGATGCTAAGCCGCTGATGGTGGCAGAAGTCTTTTTGCCCGGTGCGATGGCATATCAAAAATAAAAGGGCATTACCTTGAGTGAGTTAACGAAAAAGCTAACGGCGATTAAACAAATTACCCGCATGAATAAGCCCATTGGTACCTATTTGTTGTTATGGCCAACGTACTGGGCGTTATGGATAGCTTCTGATGGCTGGCCTTCGTTACATCTGCTGTTGGTGTTTAGCTTAGGTGTGTTTTTTATGCGCAGTGCTGGCTGTATTATTAATGATTATGCTGACCGACAAATCGATGGGGCAGTCAAACGTACGCAAAATCGTCCTTTAGTAACCGGGGTATTGTCAAGTAGTGAAGCTTTACAGTTATTTGCTAGCTTTATTCTCTTGGCTTTTGCTTTAGTGTTGACTTTAAGCAATTATACTATTGTGCTGTCTTTTGTTGCGGTGTTATTAGCTGCGAGCTACCCGTTTATGAAACGTATTACCCATTTTCCACAGGTGGTACTAGGTGCGGCGTTTAGCTGGGGTATGATAATGGCCTTTGCCCAAGAGCAAGGTCAAATACCACTAGCAGCATGGTTATTATTTGCTGCTAACGTATTATGGACTATTGCTTACGATACTATGTATGCCATGGTTGATCGTGATGATGACCTAAGAATTGGTGTTAAGTCGACAGCGATTATTTTTGGCGAAAGTGATAAACGTATTATTATGTTTTTGCAGCTAATGACCTTAGCTTTATTGTTCACTGTCGGTGACATATTGGCGTTTGGTTGGCCTTATCAGTTGTCATTAGTGATAGCGGCAGGATTTTTTTGTTATCAACAAATACTAATTTCTGGACGTGACCGTGAGCGTTGTTTTCAAGCCTTTTTGAATAACCACTATGTTGGCTTAGTTGTTTTTGTTGGTGTTACGGTGGAATACTTATAAATTTTTCTGAGCAAAATAACAGCATATCTGCTGCTCATACCAATTCTACTAAGTGGGAACAAACTTAATAGACTTGGTATAATTAACAAGCAGTAAATACTTATCTCAGTAAGGTATTAACGAATAATACTTTGTAATACTTCAATATCGACTAAATTACTGACTGAGCTTTTCAATAGGCCTAAAGTGCTGCTGTCGACTAACTTATCGTTATCATCTAAGACGATATAACCCTGCTCTTTCATCGCTAGAATTAAAGTCGATTGGGCTTTTTTATCAATAAACTCAGGGGCATTGATATTATTGAGTACCGATAGTCGCTGGGCAATGGCAACCACTTTTTCATCTAACTCTGATTTCTTAATCGGCGCCAATTGGCTCAGCAATGAAGTGATAATGGCAAAGCGTTGCATGGTTTCGTTCACGCACTCGGCAATTAAGCGAACTTTCGCACGTGTTTCATCATCTGGGCTAAGTGACCAAAAGCCGGCTTTGCTTTGTTTAGCAATATTTTGTTCAGTTAAGAACTGACAAACAGCTTTGACTTGTTGCTCAACATCTTCAGCCGATTGCCATAAAAACAAGTCAGTTTTAAGTAGCTGCACTAAACGTTGAATTTGGCCAAGTAAGTCATCTTGGCTAATTTTTGCGTTACGCTCTAATAAACGACACACCAATGACGGTAATATAAAGGTGTGGAGGATGTTATTGCGATAGTAGCGTAACTCTAGAATTGCACTGTCGGTTAATGAAATAATGTCACCAAAACTGTCTTGATTAATCGTTACTTTATTGAGCAAAATTACGTGAGCTAATAATTGCGCTCCAGTTTCAGTCGGGATGGTTAATTCGCTATGGTATGGCGCCGCTCTTTGCATGTCCAAGAAGAAATCAAGTTGGCTAATTAATTCTGCTTTGGTTAAGGCTTTGTTTTCAGTTGCATGTAAAATCAGTGACACTAAAGCGACACCATTTAATGCTGCACATTGGTTGATTGAGGTCATGACTTGTTGTGCGAGTATATTAACACTGGGCGTTAGCCACTTTGGCTTTTGAGGATCTATCGGATCTATATCTTGCTTCCAATCAGGTACCTGGTGGCTTAAAAATTGATTAATATTAATTGGCTCGCCAAAGTTTACGTAACCTTTGCCGTAATTTCGTAAGTTGCGTATGGCTTTAATAACGCCAAATATGGACTCACCTTTCTTTTGGCTGCCACTCAATTCTTTATGGTATGTGCCTACTTCCATCACATGTTCATAGCCAAGATAAACCGGCACTAAGGTTAATGGTCGATCAATGCCGCGCAATAAACTTTGAATGGTCATAGCGAGCATGCCTGTTTTCGGCGCAAGTAATCTGCCGGTTCTACTACGGCCACCTTCTGAATAGTATTTTACCGAATAACCACGCTCAAACAGTAAGCTTAAATATTCACGAAAAATAGTGGAATAAAGGCGATTGCCTTTAAAGCTACGACGAATGAAAAATGCCCCCGCTTTTCTAAAAATTGGACCTGCAGGCCAGAAGTTTAAATTAATACCCGCGGCAATCCGGGGGGTTACTAGACCTTGCTGAAAAATAACATAGGTGAGTAATAAATAATCCATATGGCTGCGATGACAAGGCACATAGATTATTTCGTGGCCTTCTTGAGCTAAGTTTCTTAAGCGTTCTGCTTGATGAACTTCGATGCCGTTATAGAGGCGATTCCATAACCAGCCCAGTATGCGCTCGCCAAAACGTACGGTGACATCACGATAATCACCGGCGATCTCATCCATTATCGCTAATGCTTGCTTTTTCACTTGTGCTTCAGGAATATCTTTATTTTTTGCTTCTTCGCTGATCAAGCGCTTAATGGCAGGGTTAACCATTAAATGATCGAACATTTGCTGGCGATGCATCAATCTTGGACCTGTTGCCGCTATGATTTGACGATGGAAGTGAAAACGGGCAATACGCATTAATTTTTTTGCACTGGCTTCGTCGCTACCATGTTTATCAGCCATATGGCGAAATGAAATAGCTTCACTAAAGCGCACCATCGTATGGCGGCCTAAAAATAAGACGATAAAAAATTTGCGTAACCAAGTTGGCGACTCTTGATCCGTTAATAGGGCGCCAACATTAGTATTATTTTTTTCTTTTGTTGGTGTACGGCCCCAAATAACATTGGCAGGGATAAGTTGAGCATCAAGCTGTTCATTTTTTGCATGGGCATTAAGTAACTCGAAGCCTTGTGCTATCGCGGTGGTTTTTTGCGGTTTGCGCCAATGAAATAATGCCGTCGGTTTTTCTAAAAATAGCAGTCGAGATAAGATTTGTCCGTCAACATTCACCTCTGATAACGGATCAGGCAAGTCAGCTTTTTTACAGGCAGTACGTAATGATAAAACATCACTGGCTGACTGGTGACGTAAAACATAAAATACTGGTTGCTCAGCCTTGAGTTTTTTGGCATTAATTATTTCGTCGGCAACAACTTTGCAACGCACTAATAACATTACGGGTAAGCGTAATAATAAATAAAATAATTTACGAATAGCTAACATCTTGTTTTTCTCAACTTTATTTGACCGGTTATTATAACACTTAGCTTAAAACTTGTCTCTTATGCTCATTGAATTAATCACTACGTAAAATGCAGGTTTTGCCGATGAAATTATCATAGCCATTGTAATGGGTTTCTTCTCGTTCAGTGATACTTAATCACTTTGATATCATTATCTCTGAGATTTAGCGCTTATTTTTATCACTAACTTTGCTTGCGCTATTTAATGTGACTAAAGTCTGTGCCAGCATGAAAATACAGCATGCATAGCCAAATTGTTTGACTATATTGTTATGATACTTCAAGCTGAATTTCTGCATCTTCAAGTGTCATGGTTATAGATACACTATGGTTTCTGTTAATCAAAAGGATTTTTATGCAAGCAAGTGAACAACGACCTAAAATTGCCATATTTGTAGATATTCAAAATATTTACTACACCACACGAGATACTTTTCAACAGCAATTTAACTATCGCAATTTTTGGCAACAAATCAGCCAACAAGGTGATATTGTTTTGGCTAACGCTTATGCAATACAACGTAGTGACGACCAACAGCATAAATTTCAAAAAGCCTTAAAACATATAGGTTTTAACGTTAAACTCAAACCTTTTATTCAGCGTCGTGATGGCTCGGCAAAAGGCGATTGGGACGTCGGTATCGCTGTAGATGTTATGGAAACCGCACCTGAGGTTGATATTGTTATTTTATTGTCGGGTGATGGCGATTTTGACTTGTTACTGAGAAAAGTCAGGTCACGCGACGGTGTTAAAACTCATGTCTATGGCGTGACGGCGCTGACTGCTCAGGCATTAATTAATGCGGCTGATGAGTTCTTTCCTATTGAGCAACATTTATTGTTGTAGTGGTGAAATTTTTGCGTAAGTACTGATGGGTGAAAATATAATTTTGCCGGTAGTTTGAGCTAAATTTGTAATTCTTGTTTGAGCTTAGTATTGTACTAAATAAAGTCGATATAAAAATAATTATAAACGAGGGATCACCATGTCAGTAGAAGCTTTATATAAAGTTATTTTATACCCATTTATTAATGAGTCACTTGCCAGTTTAAAAGCCATGACTAACTTAGTTGGCGAGGCTGGTGAAGCCTTTGTCGATAATGTTGATGAATTTCGCTTTAAAGGTTACGCGGTATGCTCTGAAGTTACTGGAGGCTTAGATGGTGTGATTATGATGCATCACTATCCTGAGACGGCAATCGCTATTGGTAACTCTGTTTGTGAAAATATGTTTGAAGAAAAATATCAATTCACTGAAATTAATGAAGAATTAAGTAATGCCTTGGCTGAATGGGGTAATACTATTGTGGGTCGTTCAACCGATCTACATGGCCGTTATAGTTTAGATTATAAATTTTCAAGCCCGTACTTTGTCCATGATGTCAATGATATGGATAAATATTTAGCCGGTGTGAAAGAAGTGATTACCGTTCCGATCACGATTGAAGGGGTTGGGCGTTATTATTTTAATTTGTTAATTCGTCATGTGGAATACCAATCAGTAGGGATTAAACGCGAAGCAAGTTCTGGTATTGCCAACCCACATACTAAACAACTGCCTGTCGACAGTAAAATTTTGCTGGTCGATGATAGCGCTATGATCCGCAAGGCGTTACGACGTTATTTAGCGCAACTGGGTTATAACAATGTTGTTGAAGCCGATGATGGTTCAACGGCGGTAACTATGGTGCAACAAGAGCAACCTGATTTTATGATCATGGATGTTGTTATGGGTGAAATGAATGGTGATCAGGCTTTAGCAAACATTCGAGCTAATGGCAGTAAAGTACCTGTAGTCATGTTGTCATCAGTCACCGATCAAGCACTGGTTAAAAGTTGTCAAAGCCAAGGGATTTCAGGTTTTATTTTTAAACCTATCCAAGCTGATACCGGTGCACAAATTGTTAAAAATTATCTGAAAATAGCGTAATATTAGCACTGATAACTAGTGGCGATATTGAAAGTGAATGCTTTTATTCGCGACTAGTTATAATAGCTTGAAACTATTTATTCGTTTATAAGGTCTTTGTTAGTCACTAAACGCTAATCAGGGGATGATAATTGCGCTCTATCTATCTAAATATCTTAATTCTTTGTTACTTACCTTACTGTGCCATTGCCAAAAGTATCAATATTACCGTTGTTGATAATGTTAATAAAGCCTTGCCTGATATGGTGGTTTATTTGCAGCCAGAAGATAATATATCATTACCTTTTAATGAAAAAATTGTAGAGGTCGGCCAGTTTGAACGTTCCTTTACGCCTTATATCAGTGTGATGCAGCTAGGCAATAAGGTAAATTTTAAAAACAAAGATGATATAACCCATCATATATACTCACCTATTGGTGATAATAAATTTTCCTTTAAAATCAGTGCCGGTAAATCACAGATTAAAAATGACTTTCAGCAAACGGGTGAAGTTGCTATGGGATGTAATATTCACGATTGGATGAGTGGTTATTTACTGATTGTAGATACGCCTTTGTTTGGTAAAACAAATGAAAATGGTAAGCTTGATATACCTATGCCGCCGGCAGGGAAATATCAGCTTATTGTTTGGCATCCGCAACTTGATGCGCCTAATAATCGAGTATATCAGTCAATAGATGTGTCAGAACAAAAACAAGTAACCATAAAGCTTGATAATAAAATACTGAAAATATCAGAACAAAAAAACGAAGAAGACTTTGATTTTTTATCTGACTATTAGGGATCAACCTCTCAATGAAGAGCCTACAAACTAAAATATTTTTATTTTTTGTCTTATTGCTACTACTTGTGCAAGCGATTGCACTGTGGACCATAGTAGAAGGTAACAAAAGTCAAGAAAGACAAGAGATTACTAATCGTTTAAGTACGGCTAAAACTATCTTTAATGCCCAATTTAATAGTCGACGAGATTATTTAACCGCCTTTGCTGAAACAGCAGCCAAAGACTACGGTATCAAGCAAGTTTTTGAAGATGAATTACGCAGCTTATTAGTGGCGATGAATAACCATCGTAAACGTATTGATGCCGACCTTGCGATGGCAATTTCCTCAAAAGGGCTAGTTACTGCTCAGCTTGTGCTCGGTAAAAATCAAGCCGGGGAATCAAAAGTTAAGCAGGGCAGTGAACGTGAACAAGCCTTTCGTTTTCCACAATGGTTAGAAAGCCAAGAGCAATCACATCTTTATGTTTTAGGCGACTCTGTTTATCAAATTAGCTTATCGCCGATGAATGTGGGCGCTAAAACCATTGGTTGGCTGGCATTTGGTTTTGAAATTAACCAAGAATTGGCGCAGCACTTTCTCGATATTACTCAGTTACATACTGATTTCGCGATTAAAATTGGTGAAGAATGGCGTTTGATAGCATCTTCAAACTCTGCAGCACAATTAGACTTTACTAAACAAGTGGTTAATGGTGAAACCCCGAATGATTACATTGCTATTGGTCACCTTGTTGATGAAGCTGGGCAATTGCAATTAGCCCTTGCCATGTATGGCTTGCGTGCTGATATTGTGGCAGTACTTCAAGAGCAATGGTGGCAGTTTTTAATTTTAACATTTATTACCTTGTTACTCTCTTTATCGGCTGCTTATATTATTGCCGCCTCAATTACTAAACCCGTTAAGCAATTAGTTAAGCAAGCGAAAATTGTTGCTAGTGGTGATTATCATCAAACAGTAGAGGTTAACGATAGTAGTGAGTTAGGGCAGTTAGCGAACGAGTTTAATGCCATGCAATCTGCTGTGCTTTCGCGAGAAAAAGCCATAACGCATCGAGCAAATCACGACCCACTGACTGACTTAGCTAATCGCAGCGTTTTAAAAGTAGCGCTGCAAAACTTAGCAGATCGCGAACAAGCTTTTACCATTTTTCATCTGAACTTGAGCCGATTAAAAGATGTTAATGAAACACTGGGCCATGATGTAGGTGATTGGTTAATTAAAGCGGCAGCGCTGCGCTTAAGTACGCTCGATGAATTTCAGTTACTTTGCCATATTGGTGCTGATGAGTTTATTTTACTTGCAGAAATTAATGAACATAGTTCCACTGAACTTTTGGTCAGCCGCATTCATCAAGTCTTAGAAGATAATTGCGAATATCAAGGTATCAACCTGCAACTACAAGTGCGGATAGGTATTGCTTCAGTGCCTGAGCATTGCCACGATACTAAGTCTGTTTTACAGATGGCTGATACGGCCTTGCATCATAGCCATAAGGTGAGCCAATTAGTGCAGGTTTATCATCAAGGACTTGATGTAAATAGCGTTGAACGCCTGAACCTGATTAATGATTTAAAAGATGCCATTATTGATGACCAATTGGAGCTACATTTTCAGCCGAAGTTAGATTTAGCATCAGGTATTGTTACCCATGTTGAGGCATTAGTACGTTGGCGCCATCCAACCTTAGGTATGGTACCACCGGATAACTTTATTCATATTGCGGAGCAAACAGGGCAAATTAATGCGTTAACGCATTGGGTGTTTATTAATTCGTTGAAGCAATACAACGCCTGGTGTGAGGTAGGTTTAAATATTAGTGTGGCGGTCAATATTTCTGCAGAAAATCTTAAAGCGCCTGACTTTTATGATTTTATTTGCCAGTCAGTTGAAAAGTATCAGGTGCCGGCAGAGAAAGTTACCCTTGAAGTTACCGAAAGCGCGGTTGTTGATGACCCTGAAGCGGCCATTGCTATTTTGCAGAAATTTAAAGACCGTGGTATGCGAATTTCAATTGATGATTATGGCACTGGCTATTCATCGTTAGCACAGTTAAAACAATTACCGGTTCATGAGCTTAAAATAGATAAGTCTTTTGTTCAGCGGTTGTGTGATGATGAAGATGACCGTATTATCGTACGTTCTACTATTGAACTCGCACATAATATGGGCTTGAGTGTTGTAGCTGAAGGTATTGAAGACGAGTTTGCACTCAATTGGTTAGCGAGAAACAAGTGTGAACTTGGTCAAGGTTATTTTATTAGTCGACCTAAACCAGCTAAAGAGCTCACTGCTTGGTTATTGGAAAAAAAAGTCTATGCCTTTGAATAGGATCATGTTTTGTTAAAAATATTTACACTAACCTTATTAATACTGGTGATCAGTCGTGTACATTCAGCAGAGTATCAATTGCATGGTGTGTTAGACATACGTGCAACATCTGCTGATACACTCAAGAGCTATGTTAATGGTGGTTATGGTAAGTTTAATAGCCATGATGGGACGAATGTTTCATTGGCGCAAGCGGGTGGTGAAGTTGTTGTTACATGGGATTTAGGCTTGAGTGCGCATGTTGTTGCCAACGCCTATAGTGATGAAAATGACAGTGTTGTCGGTTTAACAGAAACATTTTTAAAATACCGGACACTGCCGAATGAAGCTGGTTATCGTTGGCAAACTAAAATCGGTATTTTTTACCCTGAAATATCCCTAGAAAACAATGCGTATGCTTGGGCAAGTCGAAACACCTTAAATTCTTCCGCGATTAACACTTGGCTTGGCGAAGAGATTCGTGTGCTTGGTGGGGAAGTTGCATTAACCCGTTTAGGTAAGTTTAATAACAATGCTTTTGACATTACTTTAGCGGCCACTGCTTTTGTTAATAACGACCCTGCGGGTGCTCTGCTATCTTGGCACGGTTGGACCGTAGGCAATCGCCAAACATTATGGACAGAGTCAAAAGCAATTCCTGACTTTCGTGCCCGTATGCCAGGTTATGATCTTAATGGCCAAGCGGCCAATTCAGATCCCTTTTTAGAGTTAGATGATAAATGGGGTTTTCATTTTCGAACTAAAGTGAAATTTCATCAAAAAGGCCAGATTTCTGCTGGTTATTATGACAATAATGCGACGCCTTATATCGTTGAAAATGGTCAATATGGCTGGCGTACACGTTTCTATCATTTTGGTTTGAGCTGGCGTTTACCGGCAGCATTTGAACTGAGCGGCCAATTTCTCAGTGGCGATACCTTGATGCAAAGCCCTTTACGTAGAGATGTGGTTAATAACGACTATAAAAGTGCCTTTATTGCGCTCTCAAAGCGGATTAAAAAGCACCGTATGACGATACGTTTAGAAGAATTTTCTGTCACTGATAATGATCTAACTGTCGGTGATAATAATAATGAATACGGTAAATCAGCAACGCTAAATTATACTTATAGATATAGTAAGCCGGTATTTTTATCGCTAGAGTATAACTGGCTTAATAGTTACCGCCCGGCCCGTATGTATACTGAACAGGCGATTGATTTAACTGAACGACAATGGCAACTTGCTACAAGATATTTTTTCTAGTTACTGGCAATTAATACCAATTTTACAAGTTTCTTTCCACTCAGTGCAGTTTAAAAGGTTTAGCGACGCAGGTTTACCGTTTCAGACTGGACCTAAGTGTAGGCATGGCATTGATTAAAGATAATGGTTATTCTCGACAACTGCTCCTGCGTTGTTCTAATGACTGACATTCCTGTGAAAACCTTATCGAAATTAATAACGGGGCCTGTAAGGCTTTTAAAATCACCCTTGGTAAGCGCTGAGTGGGAACAAACTTCATGGACTTGGTATAATAGCCATACATTTAGTGGCTGTGCTCAATTCAGTATTTGCTAAAATTTTTAATACTAGAACTGCGTTTTTGTATTTTTCGAGTCGATGCTAACCTGTTAGCATCATTGAGTTTTATAACTGGGTAGGCTAGCTACTCGTCGATGCATTTATTTAGTGTACTAAGCTTTCCGAACTTCTATTAAAAAAAACTTGTCGAGTATCAAATTTTTCTCCAATGATTACCCTTAAGTGACTTGATAAAGAGTCATACTTTTCATGGTGAGGTAAGACTTAGGTGGCCTATGTTTAGATAGAATAAATATTGGATAAGTTTTAATTTGTTGTTTTTATTTGATTTAATTGTATTGTTGATGCTGTGGATGTTTATAAAAATATCACGTAGCGTCAGTAATCTTAAAAGGTTAGAAAAATAAATCGAGGGGAAAGATTCCTCTAGAGCGATATATTTCTATTTATCATTTCTTGATAACGTTAGTTTATTATCTGCAGTTAAGATTTTTTCGCCATTTAGCGATGATTAATTAAGCAAACCTTGATCTTTCTTATTAATCTAGTTAGTATACGCATCTTTAGTGCACTAACTAAATTTAAACTGATTAACCAAAGAGGGCAAAGTTATCAATATTACAGATAAAACTTCGACACAGCGTTGTATTTTAAAAGACCTATGTTTGAGCTGTTATCGTTAGCTACTATATCCCCGCAATTTTAAGCACACACCTGAATTTTTAAAATTAAATAAAAAACATTAACTTAGTCGTAAAATATCAATAATACATTATAAAATTATGTCTAATGTTGAGTGGTTTACTATTAATCGTTTACTGAACTTGTCACACGATTATGGCGTTATGCACTGTAATAGACCGTGTGTTGTTAAAGTGAAGCTAAGCGATGTTTGGCTCGGGCCTCTTTATTTTATTTAGTTTGTAGTGGAATTATCTCATGCAAATAATCAACAGCTGGTGTTGTTGCTAATACGCTAATCATTATTGTGGTTAGTGAAAAATGAATAATCTAATTAGCAGTATAAAATCTAAGGACTTACCGTGAATATAAAACAATGGCAGAGAATAGTAATTAAAGTTGGCAGTGCTCTAATTGCACCTGAAAAAGCTGGCTGTAGCAGTAAATATTTACTCAGCATTGCAAATTTTATCATCCAATGTCGCTTATCAGGCATACAAGTGGTTTTAGTCTCTTCAGGCTCGATAGCCGCTGGCGCACACTTATTTGATCGCAGTAAAAGTAATAGCGAAGCGGCTAATATCGTTATTAAAAAAGCCATGGCTGCTGCCGGCCAAGCTGAAATGATGGCCACATGGGATGAGTTATTTGATTTCCCTGCTGCGCAGCTTTTACTGACACATGCCGATTTACGTAACCGTGTTCGTTATGAAAGTATCAGAGATACCATAGAAACCTTATTAGAGAATGATATCCTGCCTATTATCAACGAAAACGATGCAGTGACAACAGACAAGCTTAAAGTTGGTGATAATGATAATTTATCGGCTATGGTTGCATCAGCCGCACATGCAGATGCCTTAATTATTTGCTCTGATATTGACGGTTTGTATGAAGAAAATCCTCATATCAACAAAGATGCAAAATTAGTCGCAGATGTTTATAAGATCGATGCCGAAATTTATGGCATGGCCGGTGGCGCGACCAGTGATGTTGGTACTGGCGGCATGAAAACTAAAATTCAAGCCGCTGAAAAAGCAGTATCACATGGTATTGATACTTACATAGTGAATGGCTTTAAAGCTGAAAGCTTCGAAACGTTACTCGCTAATGGTAATCCTGGAACGCACTTTTATTCGCATAAAAACCCTATGCTTGACGGCGTTCATTGGATGCGTCATACCACACGTGCCCAGGGTGAGTTGATTGTTGGCAACCAATATGACATCACGGATAACGGCTCCAGTGACTTATTACTGGCCGAAGATTTACTGAGCGTAAATGGTGATTTTTCATCAGGTGATATTGTTATGTTGCGAAAGGACAATGGCGATCAATTAGCGAAAGTTAAAACTAATTACAGCAGCTGCCTACTTAACTTTGTTGCAGATAGCGACAATCAAGATTTTTCCGAACAATTAGATAAAACGCAAGAACCGATAATTTCAAAACAATATATTGCGTTAATGGAGTCATAATGAATTTAATTACTACTATTTCACACAATGCAGCCCAAGCGGCTAAAGTCATGGCAATTCAAACGGCTGAGACTAAATCGAAACTACTCAATGATATGGCAATTGCGCTGAGAGTCGGTAAAGCTGAAATCTTCAAAGCGAATGCTATTGATATTGAATTTGCAGTAAAAAATGGTTTGAGTGAATCGATGGTTGACCGATTACAATTAAATGATCAACGTATTGAAGATATGGCCGTAGGCTTAGAAACCGTAGCGAAGTTACCCGATGTTGTTGGTACTATTAAAGACCAAGATGTTATGCCTAATGGCCTTAAAATCAGTAAAATGCGTATCCCGTTAGGTGTTATTTGTATGATTTTTGAAGCGCGCCCGAACGTGACAGCTGATGCTGCTGGTTTATGTATTAAGTCAGGCAATGCGGTGATTTTAAGAGGCGGCAAAGAAGCTTTGAATAGCAGCTTAGCGATTGCGAAAGTACTCCAAGATGTTTTAACCGCGTACCAGCTGCCAAAAGAAATTATTACCGTTATCGCTGATCCTGACCGAGCATTAATGACGCAATTATTAACGCAGAAAAAATACATTAACTTGGTTATTCCAAGAGGTGGTGAAGGGCTAATAAACTTTGTCAGTGAAAACAGCCAAATACCTGTGATCCAACATTATAAAGGTGTTTGTCATCTTTATGCTGATAAAGCAGCCGACCTGAATAAAACCTTAAAAGTACTATCAAACGGTAAAACCCAACGCACAGGCGTATGTAATGCCTTAGAAGCTTTATTGGTGCACAAAGATATTGCCGCTGATTTTTTACCTATGGTAGCTGAACATTTTAAAGAAAAAGGTGTACGGGTTAATGGTTGTGCTATGAGCGTTCCTTACTTTGAAAATAGTAAGCAAATAGCGTTAAACGAGTTTGGTGAAGAATATTTAAGCTTAGAAATTGCTGTTCGTGTAGTTGATGACTTTGCACAAGCGGTTGAACATATTGATCAATTTGGTAGTAATCATACTGAAGTGATATGCACTGAAGACTTAAAGGCGGCGACAAAATTTCAACAACTTGTTGATGCCTCAGTGGTTATGGTTAATGCCTCTTCGCGCTTTTCTGATGGTTCTCAGTTAGGATTAGGTGCCGAAATAGGCATAGCTACAACGAAATTACATGCCTATGGTCCTATGGGTATTGAGTCATTAACCACAGAAAAATATTTGGTTAATGGTGATGGGCAAGTTAGGGCATAACCGTGGCTATTACTAATACTAAAATAGCCTTTATCGGTGGCGGCAATATGGCACAAGCAATTTTAACAGGTTTGTTGATGGCAAAATTTCAGCCAAAAAATATCCTAGTATGTGCGCCAACGGCAACGACTCGTGAGACTTTAACAAGCAAGTTTGGCTTGAATGTTAGCGAAAATAACAGCGCAGCAGTAGTGTTTGCTGAGATTATTTTTATTGCCGTAAAGCCAAATATTGTCAGCACAGTTGCTACTGAGTTGAACGTGGCTATGACGCATGCAGCTAAACAACCGCTTATTATTAACCTTGCTGCGGGCGTCACCACAGAACAATTACAAACACACTTTGAAAGTAATCAGCGGGTTATTGCCGCAATGCCAAATTTACCCAGTGCAGTGTGCAAGGGACTAACCGGCTTAGTGGCTGCTAAAAACTGTGATCAACTAAGCATTACCTTAGCCGACGATGTGCTTACTTGTATCGGTAAAACGTTGTGGTTAGATGATGAAAGTAAAATGCCAGCAGTGGTGGCTATCGCAGGCAGCGCGCCAGCCTATTTCTTTTTATTTTTAGAAGCGATGATTGAGTCTGGTCAGAAATTAGGCCTAACTTATCAACAAGCCGAGGCTGCAGCAATGCAATCAGGCATCGGCGCGTTGACCATGGCATCGACCTCTGCATTATCAGTGGTCGAACTCAAAGAGCAAGTTACCTCACCAAACGGCACCACGCATCAAGCGCTAGCATCATTTGCGGATAATAACCTCAAAGCTGTGGTTGATGATGCGATGCAAGCCGCGGCAAAGAAAGCAGCAAACTATTAATGCGCCATGCTTTATAGCAAAGCTTGAATCTTGAAATAGGTAAGATAAACGACTTATTTTACCTACTTTTATAATTGACAAAAGCTAAAGAGAAAGCCAATAACAACATCCATTAATAACGACTTTATGCCACGTTTTTACCGGATACCATTTGCCATGCTTTACTGAGCAATTGCTTTAAAAATTTAATTAAGCGATAAATTAACCATATTGCAAGTAAGACTAACAGCGTGAAAATACTCCAAAAAGCTATATTAAAACCTAAAGAATATTCTTTTTTAGGTTTATCAGTTTTGACTGACTCGTCAGCTTTTTTAGTGCCGGTAACACTGATCACTTCAACTTTTTGTGGTTGTAATGCGACATTAAAATTGTTTTGGTTATGATCAAGGATAATATTAAATTTAGCTGTTTTATAATCTTTATGGCTCACTTCAACAAGATACTTTCCTGGCGAAAGTGGCATAGAAAATTTATATTTAGGCACAATGTTTAAAATTCTAATTCTCGCTGATTGCGGTCTTGTGTTAATTTCTAGCGGGAAAACTTTTAAACCTTTTTGCCAAAAATTTAGTGCCGTTTTATTGATAACTCCGCTATTTATGATGACTTTCCGTTCAATCGCTTGTTGTTTAGTATCTTTAGGTTGAGCTTTTAACCAGTAAGTACCTGACGCTAATATTGCCTGATCGAATATTTTTAAACCAGGCTCATAACGTGTTCGCGCAATGGTGATATTTTCAGCATTGTTATAATTATCTAGCGCTAATATTCCTCGCCGCTTACTTGTCGAAATAAGCTTAAACTCGTTGGTTTCGATTTTTTCTTTGACTTGCTTTAACCCCGGCAGTTTTGCTAATTCACCGGCAAACTCTTCAAGAATACCTTTTTTAATGGTGCCTTTAATTGTCTTCTTAATATCAGCGTGTGCGATATTGGCTAAGTTAGCAATGAACAGGAAACTACAAAACAATAAGATTTTATTCTTCACTTGAATCTCCAATTAAACTTGTTAACCAACCGATTAGTTCAGGTGCTGAATCACCGAGTAAGTCTATGATCATCAAAACAGTGTCGGTGTCGCCATTATTTTTTATGTAATCCCTAATAATAGTGTCAACGGCGGCTTTATTTTGTTGATAGAGCTCTATACCACTACTTTTCATTAGCTCTTCTAGCGCTTCACCTCTGAGTGCATCTTCAAGTTTTTCCGTTAATTCATTAGATGCTTGATTTTGAGTTTTTACTTTTTCTGCTGTTTTTTTATCCCTTAAATTAATGGTATGCTGGTTAATACTATCCGCTTCGACTCCCATTAACTGCGCGAAAAACACACTAACATTAGAAAGTGCAACCACTTCAAAAATTTGTTTTTCAACCTCAGACTTCGCTGGCATATCTTGTTTGCTTGGCCTGCTTAGATTACATATCTCCGAGTCGGGTAATGTGCTGCAATGGCCTGTAGAAATTTCCTTACCATTAATGAGTAGCCGCCAGTTAAATACCATACCAAAGACTAGCCATAACATATTCCCGCCAGGATATTCTGTGCCGCCCATAGTAATAAGCTTATTTTGGGTTTCTCCCGCCCAAAGAGAGGTCTGGCGTGAGCCTTTTTTTGTACCTAATTGGCACAGGTAAGAAACTTCTAAGCAAACATTTGGTTGGTTGAATATTGAACTTGAGCTGGGGGTGAACTCAACGAGATCATCGCCGGTAAAGCGCTTTTTTCCTTGATTAAGCACGCTAGCTAACTGCTTTTCTAATAAGTTATTGGCGGTACTGGGCTCAGGGTAAGAAAAGCGTAAATGCTCGGGAGCATTAATCACCATAGTGTCAAATTTAACTGGCGTTTCCTTATTTAACGCATTTGAGAGGTAATGTTGATAATACTTTTCCATAAATAATTTAGGCTCTCGAGCGCCGAAATTTAGCGCGGCGACTGTGATGTCACTAACTTCAGCAAGCGGTTTAAAGTTGTCGTGATGTGCGGCTTTTACCGTGATGCTATTGTAACCTGACTTAACAACCTCATTTAGCATATCAAGAAATGCTGAATTTAATCCTTGGGCATTATAGCCTTGACGATACATCTCAAGCTTTAAGCGTGCTCGTTGGTCAATCGACTGTATTGCGATTTCAACTTTTTTTTCCATACTAAGGCAATGTAAGCGCCTTAATTTTTTGCTATTAGCCCAGTTAATAAAATCTCGATAGCCAACTTTACTGTCTGCAACGAGTGCTTCTTGCCATCGTCTATCTGTTGAAATATGGCGAGATAGGTAGGACAGTAAAAAAAAGAAGGTTAAAACCGTACCTAAAAATTGGCTGACACCTAAATAGTAAGGTTCGTAAGGATAGCTTTGTGTTAGTGATTGCGCCGACTTTTCTGTCAAAGGGTAAGTAGTTTCATAGTCTAAAGAAAGCAGTACCGGTGTCGCAAGGCTCTCAATAGGGAGTAATCTATTTTCTTGCCAAGCAAAAATAGTTTGTATATTACCTTTATAGGTAAATACTTTGTCAGTATATATTTGATATTTTACTGAGCCGAAGGCGATAGTTATTAGCCAAACGATGGCGCCAATTAAGGCATAACGAGATAAACGTTTTAATTTAATACGCCAAATAGAGTTTGGCTTTGATTTGGTAAGCTGACGAATGAACATCCAAAGAACAAAACAAGCAAGAATAACAATTTTTATCATTAATACGTCCATGCCAAAATATATGATGAGCAAGCCTGTACCTATTAGGAAATAGCTTTGCCAAGCAAAATATAAATATTATTTATAATTAATTCGACCAATCTATCACTAAAACTCCAATAAAACCAAATTATTACGAGCGTTTTTTAGTCGTTATACTTTGTGCAGGGTAGAGAAAATAAGACTTATGCGCTGTAATCATAGCCTTTCAAATCAATTGATAGTTTCGTTGAATTAAAAAAATAGCCTTTTTGTTTGATGGGGCAGAATGACTGATGTTAAAAGGTGATAACTGAAAGTTCCAGCTTACACGCGTATGAATAAGGCCTACTTAAATAAGGTGAATGAGTTTTGGCTGATAGTTTGGTATTAATTGGCAGCTGAATGTGGATATAAGTAAAGTGAGTTAGTTTCAAATACGGAGTAAAAGTAGGTCGAATTAGTTTTACATACCAACAGCAATGCACAGACGTTGTTTTAAAAATATGCGTTACAAGTTATTAAGAAACTTTGATTTTAAAGGATTAGTGTGAGAAAAGATGGGGTGGCTAAAGGGACTTGAACCCTCGACAACCGGAATCACAATCACGTTGTCGGTAAAGGCTTTACTTGGATTAACGTGTATCAAGCTAGATATTACTTGTGTTACTCATGTCATAGCTTGGATTTAAGTGTAATTTATTAGCTTTACAAACTCACAGAATAGTACCAGAGAAATCTTTTATTTTTTATTGCCAAAATCTAAACTTCTCTGTTCATTAAATTTATACCCTAGCGCTTTATAGCCTTTTGCTCGTTTCTTCCACATACGCAGTAATGTTGGGAAATCATCAATAAAATCGTAAACTTGAATAATAGTTTTACTACTCCACTCTCGCTGAATTCGTCCAGCGTATTGCGCTAAAATGCCTTTCCAAGCTATCGGTAGTGTTATGAATAAAGTATCTAAATGTGGTAAATCAAAACCTTCACCAACGTATTTTCCTGTAGCTAAGACAACAACCGCTTCATCATTGCTTGGTTTACTGGATAAGAAAGTTATTCGTTCTTGCCTTTCTTTTGTTGAAATACCGCCATGCAGTTCAACAACCTTTATTCCCTTGTCAGCCATCAATTTAGCAAGTAATTCAATATGCTCTTTTCTTTCGGTAAGCACCATAACAGATCTGTCATTGTTTACGGACTGCTTGACACTGTTAACAATCATTTCATTTCTTACTTGATCACAAACTAAGTGTTTATAAACTTGAGATATGTGTGGTTTAGTCTCAGGAATTAACCATTCTGAAGGAAAACTAGTATTAGTCTTAACCACCTTCACATGTTGTTCAAAACTACTGGTAGAGCTTGCGGCCTTATAAACAACAGAGCCTATTTGGAAGTGCATTAATTTTTCCAAGCCATCTTGGCGTTTAGGTGTTGCTGTAAACCCGTGAATATATTTAGCATTTACTGACTTTATCAAACACTCGTAGTTTGATGCAGGCAAGTGGTGGCATTCATCTATTAATATTTGCCCATATTTTTCAATGGCAGGTTTAATGTCTATTCCATTACGGCTAACTAAACTTTGATAAGTAGCAACATCAACTTCATAGGTTAATTTATCTTTCCCTCCCAACAATAAGCCTACTTTCACATTAGTTAAGAATACCTTTATCCGTTCAAGCCATTGTTCCGCCAATTGTCGGTTATGGACCAATATTAAAGTATTTACCTTTCTCTTTGCGACAAGAGCTAATCCTGTAACGGTTTTACCGAAGCCCGTTGACGCAACAAAAACACCATTTGTTTGTGCAAATAGAGCATCAACAGCTTTTTTCTGTTGGCTTTTAAGTTTACCAGTGAACTTGATTTTTTTTAGTTGGCTACCTTCAAATCGTTTATCGGTGTATTCAATCTCTATTGTTTGGTCTGATATGATGCGAGTAACTTCGGCTAAACAACCTCTAGGTAAGATTAAATAACCATTTTCTATATGTGCGGAACAAATATATCGACTTGTACCAATTGTTGATAAGCGTAAGGCTTGCCGTTTGTAGAACTCTGGATTAGAAAATACTGCACAATGCTTTAATTTAGAGGTCAGTTTTCCGGGTAAATTAGCGATTGGAACATATAACTGATCAGCTAGCGTTAATGTGACCATCGAAGGGCAATCATTGATCTTAATGTTCTCATTACCGTTAAGTTTCTTCCATGGATCATTGTTTTCAATATCAGCAGGAGTTCGTTCAATATAAGAATTTAGCTGTTTAAGCGTTGATTGAAGCTGCGGTTTAGTCACTTTTCGAGTAGCTGCCAATATTGACCACTGATCATTATAAGGCACGCCTTCATTGTTAATGAAAACACTATTGTTATATTTTCTTGGCTCTAGCTGTAGTGGTAAAGCAATCAGGTTACCAAAGCCACCCTCAGGCATAATATCTTGATTAGGAAATAATCTATCGAAGCAATCAAATGATAGTAACGGATAGAGTTCCATTGTTTTACGAAGTAAACCATTACCTAATCGCCGAGCATCACTAGCAGCTACAGCTTCCGAGAAAAAGATCCATATATGGCCACCGTTGCCACTTCTTGAACGTTCTAATAGATAGGGGATATTTAATGATTCGCAAGTCGTTGCAAATGCAGATGTAGCCTTAAACCAGTCCTCTTTATCAAAATCTGCCGCAAGTAAATACGTTGAATTATCACTTAACAGAGGGTAGATGCCGATGGTTTTAAACCCTTTTAAATGTCCGTAGACAGCTTGATGGTCAGGTATTTTAAAGTGCTGATTTTTACATTCAGTACAACTAATTTTTGGTTTATTGCAAATTTTTGGCTTCCATTCATCCCAACAATCAGGTGAATAGCCACTTCTTCCATTTTTCGATTCCCATCTAAATGGGTAAACATCGTTACGACCTTTAAAATATGAAAGAAAAAGATCAATTTTAGATTCAGGAGAGGCGTGTAGGTTGAAGTTTTTAGCCAGTTCAGCTTCATGCTGTGTTATTAATTCTTGGCGCTCATTAAGTAAGGCAAGACGTTCTTCATTTAATAATTGAAGACGATCATCTATTTTGGCAAGTTTATTAATATGGCTTTCAGTCATGCTTATAACCTTACCAAAATACGATTAGAAATGTTTTGAGAGATCCATACGTTGATGAAGAATACGAGCAACATCAATACCGTTATCACTGACTTGATAAAACACAATATGTTTTTCTACAGGAAAGCTTCTAGCACCATTATAAATATCATTTCTTTCTCTACCGAAGTCAGGGTATTGAGCTAGTTTCAATAATGCCGCATCTATGGTTTGAGCATAAAATTTTGCCTGTGTACTTCCCCAAGATTCAATGGTTGTTGAAATTATTTTGAATAAATCCTCTTCGGCTAAAGGAGATAACCTATAGTTCGACATTGGTATTCTTACTTGTAGACTTACTATCTACTGCAAGGGAGGCTTGTTCAAAGATATCCATTACGCTGTGCTTTGATGATTCGCCAGCAGTTAATTGTTCAAAACCTTTCGCTACTTCTTCTCGTAAGATCTCAAGTTGCTTGTTTTTAGCAACGTCTTTCTCAAACAACAGCCTTAATCCATCACGGATCACTTCACTTGCTGAGGTATATAAACCATCAGACACTTTTTCAGTAATTCTTCGTTCGAACTCTTTGCCTAAAGTAATATTCATAATTAACACTCCATCATTTAATGTTTATATTATGCGCATAATACACGCATAATTCAAATTTAAGATTGTTGTTTATTTAAAATAACATGTCCAAACGCCCTTTTATAGGCAGAGGCTAGCTAAAGCAAATAGTCCATTAAAACTCAGAGGTCATTACACCAATAAATTCAAAGCTTAATAAATTACTTACCTCAAACAAACTTAACAGACAGACGAATTAAATATTCGGCTATCAGTATGAGCTACAGAAATCTAAGGGAAATAATTGTTTGAAGTAACTTAACTTGAACTCGGCACATTGTTTAGATGCTCTTTGCCGGACGCTTACGATGTTTTATCTAAGATTTAGTGTATAAAAAAGTAAAATGAGATAAAGGAATAAGTAGCTAAATACCGCATGCCTATTGAACTGATGGATGGTCTAAGGATTTTTCGAGGGTGTATAAAAGATGGGGTGGCTAAAGGGACTTGAACCCTCGACAACCGGAATCACAATCCGGGGCTCTACCAACTGAGCTATAGCCACCACTGAACTTACTTAAAACGCCTTGTAGTAAGGCGCGGAGAGTATATTGCATTTGTTAGCTTATTGACAAGGAAAATATCTTCTTTGAGACGGCTTTTCTTTACTTTTTTGTTGCTCAGAAGCAATTATCAACAATACTAGCAAATATTTCAGCACTAAATAAAAGGCTCAGTCCTAAATATATTTGCTAGCCACTGCTTAGTATATTTTTAAATTATATTTTAAATGTTTTTACTTGATCAGATAAATCAGCCGCAAGTTTTGCCAACTCATCACTTGCCGCTGAAATTTCTTGGGCACTATCACCAGTTTCAACGGAGATATCGCTAATTTCCACGGCTTGTTGGCTAATATCTCGTGCGACTTCACTTTGTTGTTGTGTAGCAGTCGCAATTTGAATATTCATATCGGAAATGAGAGACACTGATGCTTCAACTTCAGATAATGAGCGCGTTACTTCATGAGTTCTATCAACAATTTGCTTAGCTTGTTCACTACCGACATTCATTGATGTCGTTGCTCGGCTGACTTTGCTTTCCAATGATTGGATCATGGTTTCTATTTCAATGGTAGATTTTTGCGTGTTTTGTGCAAGTGTTCGTACTTCATCCGCAACAACAGCAAAGCCTCTACCTTGTTCACCAGCACGAGCAGCTTCGATAGCAGCATTGAGTGCTAATAAGTTGGTTTGATCGGCAATCCCCTTAATAACCACGAGAATATTGACAATGTTGGCAGTGCCTTCTTGTACTTCATCGATTAAGGTTTTTGAATCGAGTATGCCAACTGACAGCGCTTTGATTTGCTCGATAGTTTCATTAATGGTTAATGAGCTAGTGTTAACCAGCAGCTTAGAGTTGTCAGCAGCATCAGATGCCTCCGATGTTCTACTGGTGACTTCATCTATAGAGGCGCTCATTTCGTTAATAGCGGTTGCAACCTGATCGGTTGCTTGACGTTGGCGTCTGACATTCTGGTCAGTTTGCGCTGTGATGCTAGAGAGTTCTTGTGAAGCTGCTGCTTGTTGCTCTGCAGAAGCTGAAATATGTTCGATCATAGCTTTTAAACGAATAGTCATGTCACGCATAGCTTGTTGTAATAAACCCAGTTCATCACTTTGATTTACTTCAATGGTGTGGGTTAAGTCACCCGATGACACGTATTGTGCAGCTTGAACTGATAATACGATTGATGTGCTAATATTTTTGGCAATGAATAAGCCAATAAAGGTAATAATGATGGATGCAATGATTATGATCATTGTCGATATTTTTATCAGTGCGTTAGCGGTAGCGAAAGCTTCAGATTCATCAATTTCAGCTATTAAAGCCCATTGAAACGTACCTAAATTGAAAGTAGTAAATGACGACAATACAGAATTACCATTATAGTCATTAATTATCTCATTAGCAGATTCGCCTTTAAATGCACGCTCTACAGCTTTAGTATCGACACCATTTTCAGCAATAGTACCAGAGAATGAAGCGATAATGGAGTGGCCTTTAGGATCAAGAAATGAATCTGAACGCATGCGTTTATCTTCTCCAACTAAATAGGCTTCACCTGTGACACCCATGCCATCGCGCTGCTGCATAATCTCATTAACTTTATTGCTTGGGAATTGCAGGGCGATATAGCCAATATGGGAACCATTGATATCATATTTTTTGGCCATTATAAAAGCTGCAGGTTCATTATTTGATGGCGGATAAGGTTTGAAATCACTAATAGTCAGTATGCCAATATCGCTACGTTGGGCTTTTATAAAAGCGTCATTTATGCTGCTGTTGGCAAGTGTTGAATTGCCGATATTCATGCCTAAATCAGACTCTTTAGCCGCGCTAAAAACAATGTTACCCTTTAAATCAATCAGGAATAAATCGTACCAAGCGTTAATTTTATTGATACTTTTTAGATGTGGTCCATATTGTTGTTCTAGCTGTTGCCACTCTTTTCCATTGATACCTGTGCTTAGTGTTGCTGCAGAAAATTTCTCTAATGCTATTGCAGTATAAGGATCACTATCGAGTATCAGTAAACTGGCTTTTAGAGCTGAAATATAGTTTGTCAATTGTGTTTTTTTGACGCTTTTTATCGACTCTAATTGATCGAAAGCATGCTGTTGCATGGACGTTTTTGCCATATTGATGCTAAAAAATGCAAATATGATTAGAGGAAGTAGCGAAAGAGCAAGAAAGGAAAAAATTAGTTTATGATTAATCTTTTTAAACTTATACATCAAAAGGTCACCTAAATTATGAACTGTACAGCACTATTTTTAACTAATATATTGCCGTGGTATTATTTATATTAACGAATCACATATTATTTTTAATAAATATGCGGTATTTATAAATATATATACATAAGTAAAAGGGTGTTTACTAACTTTATAATAAATAGACAAAATATTATCGAGATTGACGCTTTGCTTAACGCTAGTCGTACAGCTAATTTATCTGAGAGTTTCCATTCGAAGTTTTATCGTTTACTTGCTAATATTAGTTAAAGCCCTATAGAAGGTAGTTATATGTCGTTAGAAAGCATTTCTGCACAAATCCTTAACACTGCGCAAAGCAATGAGAAAAAAATGCCGCCGGTTGAATTATGGGATCCACCTTTTTGTGGTGATATTGATTTAGTTATAAAGTCAGATGGTAGCTGGTTTTATAACGGCACGATATTTAAGCGTTTATCTTTAGTTAAGCTCTTTGCTTCAGTTTTAAAAAAAGAAGCAGAAAAATACTTTTTAGTAACGCCAGTTGAAAAAATTGGTATTGTTGTCGAAGATGCGCCATTTTTGATTACTCAGTGGCAATGGCTGGATGAAGAAAAAACCTTAATGCAAGTTAGCAGTAATTTAGATGACAGCTTTATTTTAAGCGCGGAACACCCGTTAGAACTCAGGGAAGATGGTGGTTTATATGTTACCGTTAGGCGCAACTTACCCGCCAAAGTGCATCGTAATGTATACTATCAGTGGGTTGATCTGGCCAAAGAAGAAAGCAATAAAAACGGCACTGAATTATGTTTTTACAGTGCCGAACATCGATTTAGCTTAGGAGCTTTAGAGCATTAAATAACGCGAGAAAAGCGTTGTTTATTTAAATGTTGCTTCATATAAGCATCAAAACTCATACAAATATTACGTATTAATAATCTGGCTTTTTGATTCACTTTGATTTCATCAGCGCTATTGGTTATTAGGCCGTCATTAATGAAGGTGGTTAGCGATGGCAAATCTTCGGCAAAATACTGGTCAAAATCAATGGCAAATTTTTCATTGATTTTATTTTTATCAAGATAAAGATTACACATTAATTCACGAATAACTTCACCGCGAATAATATCATCGGTGGATAAACTGACGCCTTTTACATGGGCATGAGCTTGAGTATCAATGGCTTTGTAATAGTCTTGTAGTTCTTTGGTATTCTGACTGAAACTGTTACCAATAGCACTAATAGATGATACACCTAAACCTAAAAGGTCGCAGCCGCCTTTAGTGGTGTAACCTTGGAAGTTACGGTGTAAATTTCCCGCTTTTTGGGCTATTGATAATTCATCTTCAGGTTTAGCGAAGTGATCCATACCGATAAAATCATAGCCAAAATCGCAAAGCTTTTCGATAGCGAGTTTCATTAAGGCAAACTTTTCATCAACACTTGGTAACCATTCGTCTCTTAACTTACGCTGGGCAGCAAAGCGAGACGGAATGTGGGCGTAACTAAATAGTGAAATTCGGTCGACATCCATTTCATGGGCTTTATTTAAGGTACGAGTAAAGGTGTCGATATTTTGGTGTGGCAGGCCGTAGATTAAATCAATATTAATTGATTTAAAGCCAACTTTTTTTGCATGGGCAATAAAGTTTTCAATGAACTCAGTAGACTGTACTCGATTGATGGTTTCTTGAACTTTCTGATCAATGTCTTGCACACCAATGCTTAAACGATTGAAGCCTAAGCTATAAAGGTGCTCTGCTAGATTCATTTCAATTTCACGAGGATCGATTTCGATACTCATTTCTACTTGCTCTGCAAAAGTAAATTTTTCTTTTAGTAGTTCAACTAGTTTGGTTATTTGTTCGTGTCGTAAAAAGCTTGGAGTACCACCACCCCAATGTAATTGTTTAACGGTGTAATCTTTAAATAATGGTGCGCGAGAGGCTATTTCTTCTGCAAGAAATTCAAGGTAAGTATCTGCTTTATCACGATGACGGGTGATAACTTTATTGCAACCGCAGTAGTAACAAAGGCTATGACAAAAAGGAATATGCACATACAAAGACAATTCACGGTTAGGTGAGGCTTCAATCGCTTGTACTAGATGTTCGTGTTTGAATTGATCATGAAACTCTAATGCCGTTGGATATGAAGTATATCGTGGACCACTAGTGTTATATTTCTTTAATAGCGCGCTATCGAAAAATTGAGTTGCTTGCATGAGTCTTCCCGTTTACCAATTTGACGCTATTATAGATAAACTAGCCGCCTAAACATTGATCAAGCGCAATGCTGACGGCTTTATTGTGACTTATGTCAATTTTATTTTGTTTTATTCTTGTATAACAACTGCTTGAGATACTTAAAGCGATTTTATAATATTTAACTATATTATGCTGCTAGCGTAATAACATAAAAATAAGCAGATTTTTATGCAAATACTATTATTGACTCAACATGCTGTTACGTTCATTAGCGTATTGGTGCAGTAATGCAATATCACGGCGAATATCTTCCGCCAGCTCTGCTTCAAGCTTCATGCGTTCAAGATCAAGCTTCATGCGGGTTCGCTTATCTAGCTTTTTACGTTCAGCTAGAATAGGCATATGCTTAATCCCTTCATAAAATTTAAATACCGCAGGAAATTGCAGATTTAAATCTTGGCTTAATTTTAATGAATCAAGCAAGACACTCAAACGCCAACAGCCTTCAGCAAAATCACATTGTGCTTCTTTCATTGCACGCACAATAATAATGACGCTAGCGATGATTTTCTTATCATGCTGCTGTAGCGCTTGTTGTTGTGCGGCTTTTTTTTGCTCTTGTTCCAGCGTTTGCTGTTTTAATTGACTTAATAACTTAGTTGCCACTGCTGCCAGCACGCCAATAATCACCATGGCTAATAGCGCGAGATATATCCAAGGATTTGAAAACATTAAAGCTACCTATTCAAACTTTGATAAGTCACTGTTATCAAATTTGTCCCATAAATCATCTTCAGAGTCTGAGTGTTTAACCGGTGCTATTATCTCATCTTCATCATCAAGGCCTAATGCTTGACTGATTTTTTCATGCTGTGCCATTAATTCATTGTAATAATTAACATCTTCAGCCGTTAATGCTATGTCATCGTCTTGCTTTTCAAGTATTTCAAGCAACCTGACATCTTGTTCAATACGGCTTAACTGATCTTCTAAAGACTCACTCGCTTCCACAGCGCGAATGGCTGCGATAGGTGAGTTATCTTGCATGACTTTTGCTGGTTTAGGCGCTTTGGTTTTGCTCGGAGCAGCAACAAGCTTGCCTAGAGCAATAGGCGTTTTATTGCCAATACGCGGATCTTTGTTTGCTGATGAGTTTTGTCCGTTGATGATTTTAGGGCTGGCTTCTTTTTGGCGATTACCGGCCTCTTTGCCATTTTTTTTCTTTGTTTTTCGAGGGGTAGGGGTCACTAATTTTTTTTTGTCATCTTTAAGGATGCCACTTGAGCCTGTGCCCGGCTTGCGGGATTTTTTAGTACGAGACATAGTTATAACTTTTGCTAATGAACAATTATCACTATTTTACGACATTCCACGCTAAACCGCGATAGAAAGAAAAAAAGCGACGTTAATAACGTCGCTTTTGGATGAAATGTGGCATAAGCCAAACATATAATTCCGATTTTAAGGGGCTATCCTAGCCTTTTGGTACAGTCCTTGTGAATTTGACAGTTTCCAATATTATTATAGTCACTTCCGTGCTTAAATTTATTTTTTTCGGTCGTCCTGACACTTTCTTGGTTTATCCTTAACGCCCTCTATGGGCAAATTACTTCAGCACTCTTCCTGAGTATTAGTAAACTATCCGTATTTTTAATTATTTGCTGCGTATATAACGCTTATTGCTTTCCGTGCAAAAATTGTCCGTTTTGTATGCTGCTACTAAAGTAGCTGACCCATACTTTACGTGACTTTGCCAAAGCAGCAAGCTATTTTTTTCGATTGTTTCTTGTACTAAAGTCGAATAATTAACAAGTGCTTGTTTTTAAATGTAATATTTTTGTTAATAAATGTAATTTAATTGTTCCTCTTAAATGATAATGGTCGATGTTTGACAATAAAAGTGGCAAATAGACGGTGTTTTTATCTGTGTTTTTATACGAAAGCCTTCGTTATACCAAGTCTGTTAAGTTTGCTCCCGAAGGGTGATTTTAAAAGGCTTACAGGCCGCGATATTGATTTCAATAAGGGAATAGTTATTTCGTTGTCAAAATCAATAATGCAACATAGTGCTAGCCTGGCAAAGCTAGTGCTGTCATGATAAATATTTCTACAAAATGGTTAATAACAGCGAAGCAGCAGATAGCCCTGATTGACTATCTGCTATATTGTTGATTTTAGTCTTCTTGTTGATGTAACCAAGCGGCATGAGTGGGCGCCTTTTTGGTTTTCGACCATTCTTCCACCATTAATGGCGCAACGCGCTTAAGCTCAGCATATTGTTCATCAGTGCCGGTATTTGCTGCTAATTCGAGACGATGACCGTTAGGATCAAAGAAATAGATAGATTTAAATACCCCATGATTAACTGGCCCTAAAACATCTAAGCCATGGGCTTGTAAGTCATTTTTTGCTGATACCAAGGCATCAATATCTTCAACTTCTAAAGCAATATGCTGAACCCACTGTGGGGTGTTTTCATCACGGCCCATATCAGGAGAGTTAGGTATTTCAAAAAAGGCTAAAACATTGCCCATGCCAGCATCTAAAAATATATGCATGTAAGGATCTGGCGCTTTAGTTGACGGTACTTCATTCTCTGCAATAGCGACAGTAAGCTCCATATTTAAATGTTTTTGATACCAATCAACCGTTTCTTTTGCATCTTTACATCGGTAAGCCACATGGTGGAAGCGTTTTAAATTAATCATAGTGTTATTACTTAAGTTATAAGTTAAGCGGATCTCGAATGAGCTATTTTTTACCATAGCTGGATAAGAGACCCTAATTTTCTGATGAGTTTAAGCGCTAAATGTTGTCAGCAATTACGTACGCTTTACTTTACAAACTCAAATTATTTCGGCGCTATAACCTCTTGCCATTGTGTTACTAACTTATCATCTATGACCTTAAAAGCGATACCCGCTAAAGGTGAGTCAGTCACTTGCAGTGTCGAGGTTAACAATTGATCGTCACGAAAGAAGTGACAAGTCAGCTCACTGTTTACTGATAGATGATCTAATATGGCTTGTATTGAATGTTCAGATATTTTGAGGTTATCGACAGCAATAAGTATGTCGTTTACCGCTAATCCGGCATCTGCAGCTGGTGAGTTTTCCAATACTTGAGTGATGGTTAAACCAAATGTGTGGGCTTTATATTGCGCGCCTAGATAGGCGTGATAATGTGCGGCAGAAGTGGTCTCCAAACTGTTGAGCTTTTTAAATTTTTGCTTTTGTAATTCAACACCATAATTGGCTAAATCATGGCTTAAATCTATTCGTTGGTTACTGTCGAGATGATGCTTAAATGTTGTTGAAATATCTTCACCACACAACAGATTAGCAATATTAATAAAATCTTCTTCCGTGGTACCTGTGTTAGTACGACCAAAGTGAATCCATAATTCTCGCATCAGTGTGTCTAAGCTGTATTTATTATTAGATTTACTGCGAATAGTTAAATCTAACCAGAGGGCAATTAATGCCCCTTTGGCGTAGTAGCTAACAATGTTATTAACCGCATCGGGGCCTTGTTGATAAAACTTGGTCCAAGCGTCAAAACTTGAAGCGGTAATGCTCTGCTTTAGTTCACCGGCGCCACGGTATACCCGGGTTGCCGTCTTCGCCAATATAGTTAAGTAGGCGTCAAAATCAATTAAGCCAGTGCGATAAAGTGAAAAATCATCATAGTAAGAGGTGAACCCCTCAAATGCCCACAACTGCTTGGTGTAGCTTTCTTGTTGTAAATTATATGGCACAAATTCTTTAGGCTTGATCCGACAAACATTCCAAGCATGAAAATACTCATGCGAACATAAACTTAAAAAGGTTTTATAATTATCGCTCAAATCAGCATGAGTTTGCTGAGGGTTAGGAAGATCAAAGCGACTAGCCTGTAAAATAGTCGAGTTTTTATGCTCTAAGCCCCCGAAGCCCTGCGCCTGTAAATGGGTGATAAACCAATATTCTTTAAAAGGTGCTTCACCAAATAAATTAATATGGTGCTGGCATAATTTGCTGACATCTGCTGCCAAGCGTTGGGCATCACCATAATGTTTACTGGTAAACACTAAATGATGCACCACTCCTTCGACGGTAAATTCGGTGCAATCAAAGACGCCAATTGCCACGGGACAATCGATTAAATGTTGATAATTATCTGCGATATATCGACCAAATTGAAACTTTTCTGTTTCCTTTGCTCGTGTTAAACCCGTTGCAACTCGCCACTGGCTGTGCGCTGTGTTTGCTGAAGGTTGAATGATGAGTTCGCAGCTTAATTCGCTCAGCTCTGTGACTTGTAAAAATGTTGAACTCCCATTGAAAAATCCACGTTGGCTATCAAGATAGGCAGTGCGAACGGATAAGTCGAAAGCAAAAATTTGATAACGTACTTGTACTTGTTCATCACAGGCTTGTAATGACCAAGTTTGCTTATCTGTTTTAGTTAATGCTATGGCTTGTTCTTGGCTACCTAATGCGTGGATTTGAGTTATATTTTTGGCAAAGTCACGGATCATATAACTGCCAGGTAACCAAGCCGGTAAAGACAAAGTATAGCTTTGGCCAGGCGTACTTTTAAATGACAGTAAAACCTCAAATAAATGGCTATTTGGATTGCTGGGGGAAATTTGATATTGGATCATGTTGGAAGACAAATATTGGCAAAAGATTTGTCTTCCAATGTAGCAGAGTTGATGTGATAAAACAGCTGTAAAATAACGCCTTGTGAGTGCTTAACTTAAAATAACGGTTTTATCTTTATTTAAGCAAATACGCTGTTCTGCATGCATTTTTACCGCATGACATAAGGCGGTTGCTTCTAAATCATGACCAAGATGAACCATTTTTTCAATAGTAAATGTATGGTTGATGGGTTTGACTTCTTGCACAATAATTGGCCCTTCATCAAGGTCAGCAGTAACATAATGTGCGGTGGCTCCAATAATTTTCACCCCGCGTTTGTGCGCTTGATGATAAGGCTTTGCGCCTTTAAAACTGGGCAAAAAGGAATGATGAATATTGATCGCTTGGCCACGTAAACTATGACACAGCTGGTCTGACAATATCTGCATATATCGGGCAAGCACCAATAAATCCCCTTGATATTGCTGATAAATAGCTAGTAATGCTTGCTCTTGTTGGGCTTTATTGTCTTTATTAACCGGTAAATAATGAAATGGAATATTATGCCATTGCGCTAAAGCTTCGCAGTCTTGGTGGTTGGAGGTAATTGCAACAATATTGACGGGTAGGGCACCCGCTTTGAATTTTGTCAGTAATGAGACTAAGCAATGATCATCTTTTGAAACCGCAATAACCACGTTGGGATAGCTTTCTTTCGCCCTGATTTTATAGTGCATATTTAACGGTTTAGCTAGTAAATCAATAGCCTGGCTTAGCTCTTCAAAGCCAACTTTAAGCTCTCGATCGTCAAAAGCAACACGAGAAAAAAAGGTTTCAGTATAGGGGTCACTGTATTGGCTGGTTTCGGTAATAAAAGCACCCTGTTGAAATAAACTTTGTGACACTTTTGCTAGCACGCCTGAGGTATCAGGACACTGCCAAGTAAGGATGTAGTGATTAATATTTTTCATCTGCTAGTAATAGTTGTGATTATATTTCATCAGCATGGCATTTTATTGCCCTATTGTTCAATACTTTTGCGTTATATGCTAATGCCTTTCAAAGCAGTTAAGCTTCATCGGCTAACTGAGTTTTGTGCTTAATATAGAGCGCTTCAACTTTTTCTCTTGCCCATGGGGTTTTTCTCAAAAACTTTAAGCTTGAATTGATACTCGGATCATCAGTAAAACAGCGGATTTTTATTTCTTTACCAAGATATGGAAAGCCAAAGTGCTGAACTAATTGAGTGACGATAATTTTTAAGGTTAATCCGTGTAATGGGTTGTAGGGTTGATGATCCATATTTTTGGCCTAAGCGGTTTTAAGTCTGATTCTATCATGGAGTTGATAAGATAATTAACAAAAAAGCGACAGATGAGTGTCGCTTCTTATCATTAATTGGAAGGTAAATTATGCCTGAGGGAAAATTAACTAAAGTGCTCAGCTAATGCTTCACTACCACCGATAAGTTTTCCATCGATAAATACTTGTGGCACGGTATCGGCATTAGTTAAGGCTTTAAACATCGTCAAGTTAACGTCTTTGCCCACTTCTAACTCTTCAAATGTTAGACCTTTTTCGGTTAATAACGCTTTCGCTTTTTTACAGTATGGGCAAGTTGGCTTGCTAAAAACCATGATAGCTGAAGTTTGACAAGCGGAAGGATTAATATGATTTAACATAGTATCAGCATCTGATACTTCAAATGGGTCGCCTGCTACATCAGGTTCAATAAACATTTTTTCAATGATGCCATTTTTCACTAACATGGCATAACGCCAGCTGCGCTTACCAAAACCAATGTCCGCTTTATCAACTAACATACCCATAGCGTCGGTAAATTCACCGTTGCCATCAGGAATAAAGCTAATATTATCCGCATCTTGAGCTTGTGCCCATGCATTCATTACAAAAGTATCGTTAACCGACATACAGATAATTTCATCAACGCCATTTTTAAATAGTGTTGGTGCTAATTCGTTGTAGCGTGGTAAATGTGAAGATGAGCATGTTGGGGTAAACGCACCCGGTAGTGAAAAAACCACGACAGTTTTGTTGTTAAAAATTTCATCACTACTGCGTGTTGTCCATTCGTCATTTGCTCTTAATGTGAAGGTAACATTAGGGACTTTTTGTTGCTCTTTATTTTCTAACATAATGGCTCCGTTTTATAATCATAAATAGTGTTGTTTTAGTGCTATGCAATGATTATCCATATTTTTATTATAAATATAAATCGATTAATTTAGAATATATCAATCTATAAAATAGATTGTCATTGCTCGATACCGATAAGACAAAATGTGCAGCGTCATCCTAGCTTAGAATAATAAAGCGATAATGCCTAGTGCTTTAGCACTGATGACCTTTATTACACCTGATCTTAGCGGTAATCATTAAACTTATGTCAGCTATTGATAGAAGCGATTATATTTTACTCAAATAAATAAAGTAGTTCATGTTCTTATTGTTGCGTGGTAAATTACCAACAACAAAGTTGTATATACAATTTAAAGAGGTTATATGTCTACTAGCTACACCTTAATTAAAGGCTCTGTGCCTTTACTGATTAGCATGCCGCACAATGGCGAAGAAATACCTGATGATATTGCTACCGTTATGACAGCTAAAGGCCGTGAAGTGTCAGATACCGATTGGTATATGGCTCGTTTGTATGCCTTTGCGCAAGCGCTAGGTGCTTTTATCTTAATCCCTAAATATAGTCGTTATGTCATTGACTTAAACCGTGATCCAGATGGTGTTGATTTATATCCAGGTGCAAACAATACCGAACTTTGCCCGACCACTGCATTTGATCTTTCGCCATTATATCAAGAGGGTAAAGCGCCTAACGCAGAACAAATAGGTCAGCGTGTTGCCAATTATTGGCAGCCTTATCATCAGGCACTAGCGTCAACTATGCAGGCAATAAAGACTGAGTTTGGTCAAGCGGTATTGCTTGAAGCACATTCTATTCGTTCACAAGTACCACGCTTTTTTCAGGGCCAATTACCTGATTTCAATTTTGGTAACGCGGATGGTAAGAGTTGCTCTGCTGAGCTTATTTCCACTTTGACCGCTTTAGATTACGCCCCTTATACCATGGTTTGTAATGGTCGCTTTAAAGGCGGTTATATTACCCGTGCTTTTGGCCAACCTGATAATGGTTTTCATGCCGTACAATTAGAGTTATCACAGCGAACCTACATGAATGAGCAAGCAATGACATACAACGAAAGCTTAGCGCTACAGGTACAAGCAAAACTTGCTGCCTTGGTAAAAAACCTAATAACTTTTGCTAAAACTAGCCACAATTAACGGAGCGTTGTTATGAAACTTTTTGCGAAAAAAATATTGTTAGCAAATGGTTGGGCTAATGAGCAAACCTTGACCATAGAACAGGGTATTATTACTGACATTGTTGATGGCGAAACCGTAGGTGCTGAACGTGCAAAAGGTGTCGTTATTCCTGGTATGGTTAATTGTCATTCCCATGCTTTTCAACGCGCTTTTGCCGGATTTAGCGAACAAGGCAGTGAAGGTCAAGATAGCTTTTGGACTTGGCGCAATATTATGTATAAGTTTTTGGGACAGTTAAGTTCTCAAGATGCAGAAGTCATTGCGAGCCAACTTTATATCGAAATGTTGAAAATGGGTTATACCCGTGTGGCTGAATTTCATTATCTTCATCATGATATTAATGGTGAAAATTACGCCAACTTATCAGCAATGGCGCAGGCAATTTTTGCTGCCGCTAAACAATCCGGTATCGGTCTAACGTTATTGCCCGTGTTGTATCGATTTAGTGGTTTTGATACTCAGGCGCCTAATGCCGGCCAGCAACGTTTTATTAATTCCGTTGCGCAATTCAATGATCTTGTCAGTGAGTGTTTTGAGCTTGCCAAATTACAAGCTAATTGTAATGTCGGTATCGCACCGCATTCATTACGTGCGGTTGATAAAAGTTCATTGTTAGCAGCAGTTAAGCATGTCAGAGCGCTTGATGGACAAGCCCCTATTCATATTCACATTGCTGAGCAGCAAAAAGAAGTGGAAGACTGTCTAGCTCATTATGGTCAACGGCCGGTGCAGTGGTTATTAGATAATGCTGAGCTAGATAAGCATTGGTGCTTAATTCACGCGACACATATTAATGAACAAGAGCGTCAGGGCATTATTGCTAACCAAGCAATTGCGGGTATTTGTCCAACGACGGAAGCTAATTTAGGCGATGGTATTTTCCCTACCGAGGAGTTTTTAGCTGAAAAGGGCACTTTTGCTATTGGCTCTGATAGTCATATTTCAGTTAATCCGATTGAAGAGCTACGTTGGCTTGAGTATGCCCAACGCTTAAGTAAGCAGCAACGTGCATTGTTAACAGGTAAGGATGAAAAATCTGTTGGTGCTAACTTATGGCAACAAGCTGCGACAGGTGGTGCGCAAAGTACCAATAGCAACACCGGTGCTTTAGCCATAGGTAAGCAAGCTGATTTATTGGTGTTAGATGATAGTCAATTGCGTTTATATGCTCATGATGACAGACATTTACTTGATAGTATGATTTTTGCTAATCGTGAAAATCCGGTATTAGATGTCATGGTTAATGGTCATTGGACTATTCGCGACAAAAAGCATGCTTTAGAGCAAGTCAGCGCTGATGAGTTTGCCAATGTATTGGCTAAAATATCGGTTTAATAGTTCGACGATTAGTGCGTCAGCTAATCGTCTATTAAGTAACCCTAATTACAATAAATTACTGTATTGGCTGATGGTCTGACAGACTTTAATTAAATTGTCTCGATGTAATTTCGGTGTTTGCTTGTTATTGAGGCAGTATGTTTGGTAAAAACTTTTCACTTTGTCACGGTTACGAGTAATTTCCGCCAGGTAGGCTTGTTCTTGAGCATTAAACTGAGCAAAATCGCGTGACAAATCTTGATAAATTTTATCTGATTTCAAGCGTATTTTTGTATCGGTAGCATCGGAAAAATAACTCAACACCATAGCTTTTTGTTCTAACAACCAACTATTTAGCTTTTCATTAGGATAAAAATGAAAATATAACGCAGCTGCCACGATTAAGATCAATAATTTTTTCATACCCTGCCTTATAATTAAGATGTACGGATAAATAATGAACGACATCATGTTATTATTTAATCGACCGTAGATATCATTATGCTTTAATTGGACAAAATTTTAATGACAATAGTCCTAGAGTAATCAATTTTCTATTAACAAAGCAATATTTTGCTATTTTTTGATAGGTAATCAGTGCCAATTCGTTATAATTGACCCGCATTATCGAACTAAAGGATCCGCTTTGAAATCACAAGATAATAACATTAAAGTCAGTAATCAAATTCCGATTAAAAATGTTGAAATTCATCAACCAGCAAAAAACGATGCATATAAACCCCGCGATCAAATTTATGTACGTAAAGTAAAAGGCGTATTTCAAAAACTTCGTCAAAAGATGAACTTTTTCTTTCTTGCTTTGTTTGCTGTTTTACCTTGGTTGCAATATGACGGTCATCAAGCGATTTTATTTGATATTGGTGAACAACGCTTTACCTTATGGAGTGTGACACTTTGGCCACAAGATCTAACCTTGCTGGCATGGATTTTTATTCTTGGTGCTTTTCTACTGTTTTTTATTACCACTTTCTTAGGCCGTGTTTGGTGTGGCTATCTTTGTCCACAAACCGTTTGGACTTTCATTTTTATCTGGTTTGAAGAAAAAATAGAAGGCACCGCTAACCAACGTAAGAAGCTCGATAGCCAAGCGATGAACATTAATAAATTTTGGCGTAAAGCGCTGAAACACTTTTGTTGGGGCTTTTTCTCGATTTTAACGGCGTTAACCTTTGCCGGTTACTTTGCGCCAATGCGGGAAGTTTTTGTTGATTTCTTTACCTTTAATGCTTCATTTGCTTTAGCGGCCACGGTGTGGTTTTTTGCTTTTTGTACCTATGGTAATGCAGGTTGGATGCGAGAAATTATGTGTCTACATATGTGTCCGTATGCACGCTTTCAATCAGCAATGTTTGATAAAGACACCTTAACCGTTTCTTACGATGCTAAACGTGGTGAAAATCGTGGCCCTCGCGCAAGAAAGCAAGATCCTAAAGAAATTGGTTTAGGTGACTGTATAGATTGCAATTTATGTGTTCAGGTCTGCCCAACAGGTATTGATATTCGTAATGGTTTACAATATGAATGTATTAACTGTGGTGCCTGTGTCGATGCTTGTGACGGTGTTATGGAGCGAATGAAGTATGATAAAGGCTTAATTCGTTACACCACAGAGCATGAATTAGCGGGTAAAAAAGTTAATTTTGTTCGTGGCAAGCTGATTGGCTATGCCATAGTTTTGCTGGTAATGACGAGCTTGTTGATCTTGGAAATGGCCAATAGAGCACCGGTTTCTATGGATATTATTCGTGATAGGAATGAATTAGCCAAAGAAAACTTTAATGGCGATATTGAGAATGTTTATACGCTTAAAATTCTCAATAAATCACAAAAAGATAATCATTATCGTCTATCAGTAAAAGGTATTAACAACACCAAATGGCACGGTGAACAAGAGATACTTGTTAAAGCAGCAAAAGTGTATACTCTGCCCATCAGCATTTCGGTTGATCCATATGAATTAGAAGGTTATATGACAGATATAAGTTTTGTTATTGAATTAGTGTCAGATACGGATGAGGTTATGCTTGAACACGAAAGTCGCTTCTTTAATAAGCGCTAATGGCGGTATTTGATTTTACTTCGCTGTCACCAGACTTGATCCTTGATGGCTTAGAAAGTACCGGCTTAACGGTTGATAGCGGCTTACTGGCGTTAAACAGTTATGAAAATCGTGTTTATCAGTTTCATGATATTGATAAAACTAAATATGTTACTAAGTTTTATCGGCCTCAGCGTTGGACGGAGGCGCAAATTAGGGAAGAGCACGATTTTGCTTTTGAACTAGACGCTAATGAGTTGCCTCTAGTTGCGCCGTTAAAAATTAATGGTGAATCTTTATTTTCATATCAGGGATATTATTTTGCAATATTTCCTTGTCGTGGCGGTCGTATCTTTGAGGTTGATAATTTAGAGCAACTGGAATGGATGGGACGATTTCTAGGACGTATTCATGCTATCGCGGCTAAGAAGGCGTTTGTTGAGCGACCGACATTTAATAGTGAAGAAATGCTACAACAAGCTCAGCAAACTATTGAGGATTCGGCGTTCGTTCCCGCAAGTTTGACATTGCCTTTTTTTACTATTTTAGAACAAGTGATTGCGGTTGCGAGTAAGCAGTATCAACCTCAGTCGCAAATTCGTTTACATGGCGATTGTCATGCCGGGAATATTTTATGGACTGAGGCTGGACCGCACTTTGTTGATCTTGATGATTGTCGAATGGGGCCAGCAGTGCAAGACATTTGGATGATGTTAAGTGGTGACCGTCAGCAGCAATTATTGCAGCTTGATACGATATTGACTGGCTACGATGAGTTTCACAGCTTTGAGGTCAATCAATTGCCTTTAATTGAATCATTGCGTACTATGCGAGTAGTTAACTATATGGCATGGCTATGTAAACGTTGGAAAGATCCTGCTTTTCCTCATAATTTCCCTTGGTTTAATACTGAGAAGTATTGGGAACAGCAAATTCTTATGCTGAAAGAGCAGATGTCAGCATTACAACAACCTCCGTTGAGTTTATTGCCTTATTAAGCATGCATGACGCTATTGATTTTTATTTATTAATGATTAGGAATTGTAATTTTATGAAAAAGTTAGTGAGTTTATTCGCTTTAATGTTATTACCAGTATTCGCCTTTGCGGCAAATTATACTGAAGGCGAGCATTACACTAAAGTGAGTGACGAAATCACCACTAAGTCAGAAGTTCGTGAGTTTTTCTCATTTTATTGTCCACATTGTTTTCAATTTGAACCCTTTATGGCAAAACTAAAAACTTCAATCCCTGCCGACACAGCGTTTGAAATGAATCATGTTGACTTCTTACGTGCGGCATCACCTAAAATACAGCAAATGTTGAGCAAAGCAGTTGTTGTCGCTTACCAAATGGGTGTGGAGAAAAAAGTGATTGCTGCACTGTTTAACTATGTTCACGTGCAAAAAGCGGTATTCACTTCAGAAAAAGATATCCGTAATATTTTTGTCCTTAACGGTGCTGATGGTGAAAAATTCGATAAATTAATGAAAAGCTTTGGTGTGGCTAGTAAAGCTAAAAACATGAAAAAGCAGCAAGACTACTTTGCTAAAAAAGGTGCATTAACCGGTGTACCGACAGTGATTGTTAATGGCAAATATCGTGTTGATCCTAAAGGTTTGGATAGAAGTGATTTTGAACAAGATTACATTAACCTTGTTAATCATCTATTAACCTTAAAATAATTTTATTAGTTGTTTTAACCAAAGAGGCTTAGGCCTCTTTTTTATTAACTAAATTATGAAGATTAATGCCAGTTGAGCTTAACCTGCGTTTTACGGTAGAGGTAACTGCTGAGTATAATAGCGATAACCAGTAACCCTCCGCTAAGCATCAATTGTTGTTGGCCATTAACTTGTAGCCCTGCGCCCATCAGTGAAAATATGGTCATTTGTGGTATAAAACCAAGTGCTGAACCTAATAGGTAAGGTGTCATCGGCGAGCGTGCAGTGCCCGCCAGTATGTTAGTGAGAAAGTTTGAACCGGCAGGCAGTAATCGAATGATTAAAGCTTTTAAAAAGGTGTCATGACTAAAAAAATGACTCACTTTGGCTAAAGGCTGCGGATAATGTCGCTGAACCATGTTAGCAAAGCATTTACGAGCAGTAATGAGCGTTAATACACAAGCGAAAATAGCAGATGTTGTTGCTATCAGCATGCCAAAGCCAGCACCAAATAAGAAGCCGGCACTGATCGCAGCTACTTGTCTTGGTAAGCCAATAGCCATTGCTGGTGTTAGTAGTAAGAGAAAAGTGAGTGCGCCAAATAGCGTATTGGGGAGCAATGTTGCTAAATAATGCTGAATATTAGCACTATAGTTACCGAGTAAGACAGTAGCTAATGTGACAGCTAATAGTAGCGATAGTACCGTTGCCAACGCCGTTAATTTCAATGCTGAATTTTGTTTCAATACTTACTCTTTATGCTCATGATTAAATCAGTGGCACCAGCTTTGTTTCTTGCTTTTACCGGAATACACTTTTGCAAAGCCCGCAGCTAATAATCCTTCTGCAAGGCTCTCACCATCAATAAAGACATCGGCAGTAATACGGAAGTACTTACCACGGTTTAAGTTTTTTAGTTCAATGATATTAGCATGTTGCAATTTATCTTGCGTAAACTTTTTGGCAAGTAATGCTAAGCGCTTTTCATTTGGGCATTTTGCCCTTAATTCGGGGGTATCAATATTATTAATGCGAATAGGGGCATTTTTACCAATCAGCGCTGGCCATTGGTCGATATCAACACGAAAAGTATCGCCGTCATAAACATTGGTAACACGACTAATGACAATATTACCATAGTCATTAGCTAGCACTTTTGAGGTTATTAAAATGAGGAAACAGCAAAGTAATTTCGACAACATTGGCATAAAACTAGCCCAAAACGAAAAATTTTCAGCATTTTGCGCCGCTTTACTGCTAAATACAAGTCAAGTAATTGCTTTGCTGAGCGTTAATTTTTTCGTTTGGTCAAAGGTTGCTTGTTTCGTTAGCTAAATCTTTCAATATTTTTGTTTTTGCCATGTTGAATTCGCTTTCATCTAAGTAACCTTGTTTTTTCATCATAACAAGCTTGTCTAAAGCCGCGACTAATCGGGTATCAACGTCAATAGTATCGTCATTAATACTGTGTGAACTATCTTGGGCGAAAGTGTCACTAGGAGAATGACTGGTGTCGGATGTTTTTGTGCCCGAAGTGCTCTGATCTGATGTTTTATCACAAACATCAGGCGACACTTTTTTTACAGCTGTTGTTGATGAGTCTGCCTGATTTTTAGGTTTAATTTTGACTTTTATTTTTCGTTTGCTAGTGGTCATAGGGTTAATATATTGCGAAAACAACCATTGCCAGTCAATAACTTTGTTGATCACTGTGCTGTACTTAAGCTTAGTATGGCGCATATTGCCAACCCGAAAATACAGACAAAATAGATAAGATTTTTTTTGCTTATCAGTTAAGCATAATTGAATTCTTCGTTGCTTTTCATCGATCATTTTTAACTGGTTTTCTTTGGCAAAAATTGTCAGTACTTGTGCCTCTAACTCATTGGAGAAGCTTTGTATAGAATTGACATCGATTGTTGATATAACTTTATCATTTAATAATAATTCACTGCGGGTTAGTGCTGATATTTCGATAACTTTCTCAGCATTTTTATCATGGCGTTTATAAAGTTTTAACGACTTTTTTTCAAGATCTATATCAAAATTTGCCCATTGTTCGTGTAGCAGATGTTGCTGTTTATTGGTTCTTTTTCTTAAATAGTAAAAATAACTCATTAAAATGACAAGTGTAAAGATAATAAAAGTGAAAGCACTGCTGTTATTGGTCTTTGTTATTGGAACATCGTCAACCATGACTTTATTGAGGACTATTTCAGGCTGTTTGATGCTATATAGGCGTTGTTTGTTATGTTCGAGCAACAATAATTCGCCATCGTGCCTTTGATGTAAGCTAAATTTGGCCTGTTTAGACATACTATAACGGCCTAAGTTATGCGGACTATGCTCATAACTTTCGTCATTACTAAGTTCTGGAAATAATGGTGAAGCTTGTAATTGCCAGCTATCTGCTGTGGTTTGCAAATGCAGTACTTTACCCCATAAGTTTTTTAATTCTCGACCATGATAAAGGAAAGTTTTACTAGGGCTATTTACTGATGCTAAACGTTGTTTTATTTGCGCTGCTGGCATGCTTTTTCGCCAATCGTCGCCTATTTTGGCTTTCACAAGTAAGTGACTGTTTTGGTGGTTTAATTGGATCAGAAAGTTGTAGTTACCTTTTTTCATCCAATTAAAATGGATAATTTCTTGTCCTGCAATAAAGACAATTTCATTTAAAATATCATCTTGTTTTGAAAACGGGTTATTAACGGGAGTCGTGTAGCTTCTTGCACCGTATGCTTTCGGTCTGATACGGAGAATTGTGCCTGCGTAGAGCGCCTCATTAGCTAAATTCTCACTTTTAGCTAGGGCAATAAAAAGCAAACCAAAATCATTATGCCAAGGTTCAATATAAGGGTTAAAACTTAGTTGTTGTATGTGCTCTTGTTCGTGGTTTATCGCGATGCGCATAACTTCGCGTTGCTTATTTAATTCAGGTCTTTGATTTACTGCATAAGTTAGCTGCCAGCGCATTATCACTGCATCATAAGATGGATTGAGTTCACTGTGCTTGGGGCTTAATTTTGATTTTGTTTTTTTACTCTGCTCAGTATGGGCGGTATAGAAAGTGTGATAGCCATCACGCTCGCGGTAGTTAAAATTTGGATCGAGAGTAATGGCTGTTAAGGTGATGTTCTCAGTGGTATTTAGTGCAGATTTTAGTTCGAAGAAAGGAGATGGAGAGATATCATGCTGATTAATTTGATAAACATTGCCGGTACTGGTAGCGATAAAATAGTGCTCATTATTTCCCGGTATCGGCAACACTGTATGCCAGTTATCGTTTTTTAGTGCCACATGACTTAGGTCAGCTATGGTTGATAGCTCCAGCTCATTGCTGTCTTGTTCTGCTGCGTTAATAACGAGACTAAAAAGGACTACTAATGTGTAAATAAAATACAGCTTAATCATCTTAAGCCCGTTTTTCTTTTCCATATAGTAGTGCTTCCTTAAATTAGTGTTAGTGCTTAGCTAATAGCACCGCTTGATGTGCATCGATAAATTGGTTTTTATTCTTATTATTAAGATAGCTCAATTTTCCGTCAACTATTATTTGATCATTTATTTTGCCATGCTCTGCAAGGTAAAGTGCTTGTTTACCCCAAACATGAATAGGTCGTTGTATGGTTACCACATAACTTTGCTGTGTGATGGCGGAAAATATATGCTGTTTCGATTCAAGCATAACTTCCGTTAGTTCTTTATTATTCTCGGTGGTAATAAGCTTAATTTCTGACACTATATTGCCACTACAATGGATTTGATTAATTGATTGTGCATAACCTTTCGGAAAGGTTTGTGCGTATGTGGCATGTATTATTTCGCGATTATTTTTTCTACTATTAATTAAGTAACCCTGCACTAAGATGATATCGCCTTTACCGGCATGAATAAGTGCGCGTTCAACAATTTCGCCAATAACTTTTACCGTATGATAACTAGTCCATTCTTTAAATTGATTACTGGTTTTGTCAAACCAGCGACTATGTGTTGCTAAAGTAAATTCTGCAAAAGCTACAACGGGGTTAGCTTGATAGCGAATATCAGGCTTACTAACGAGATTACCTAACAGGGTAACAGTACATAAATGGTTTTGCGGTTGTTCAGATAACATAAGGCAACTTGTGATTCGATGAGGTAAATGATGAGTGCGTTAATCAAGCATAAGCGATGATAGTTAATAATGATACGCAGTAATAGGACTATTTTTAAAGCTAATCAATGACTAAAGTAAAAACTGACTGTGTATTTCGGTATCAAATAAATTTTTAATCAAAATCGCAAATTCTTTAATAAACGCTACTTGTTCACTCGTGACAGAGTTATTCATTACGCCAGACAATATTTCTTGTAGATCATAGACAATGGCATCAATTTCTCGAATAATCGTATTGCGCTGATTAAATGTTAGCGTTTCATTTTGATTGCATAAGCTAATAATTTGTTCGCTCATTTCTTGCTCGATTACTGCTAATACCGAGCTGTTATTATTATCGATATTCGAGCTGTTTTCAAATAAGCTTAAGTGAGCAGTTAAATATTCAATGATGTGAATATAACCTTCGGTATCGGTAACCATTGGTTCATCTACTTAATTTTTATCATAGGCTTACTTTACTCATAAAATAAGGTGATGATCAAGTGGCAAAGTTGTTATTGAATGTTGAGAGTGTAAATATTAATGTTTTTGTACGAGAAATTTCAGGGCGAAAGGTTCTTAAGATGGAAATTGGCACCTATTTATAACAAACATAGGTGCCAGTTAAATTACGCCGCAGCGTTAGTGCTTTCAAAAATTTTATCAGCAGAAGCTGCAACAAAACCTGTGTAAAGCTCGCCGTTTTCCATCGGGTAGCGCTTGGCAAACTCGTAGAAACAGCTAGGAATAGCAAGGGTTTTATCAGAGAACTCAACTAATACATGATCAGCCATAGTGGATGATTGCTCTAATTTTACGCCTTCATCACCTTTAATTTCGCCGCCAGTGGTATTTAACTTAAAGCCGCCAGCTTTAACCGCTTCATTAACAGCCTCAATCGAGTCGTAATTTGCTAAATGGTTAATGCTGACGGTGAAATGGTTAGCACGGTAGCCCCATGCCGCAACCCATGCTGCATATTCACTTTCACTCAGTAAGTCTAAGTATTCTTGGTGACTCACTTGCCAATGAGTACCTGAATACAAAAAGCTTTCAAGGTTAATATCTGTTTCGTCGATACCCGCGACCATTTTTTCTATGATTGCTTGTACACGTGGCGAAAATTTTTCTACTAATAGTTCACTAATAAATACTTTCGGTAAGTTTGTATTAGCATGCTCAAAGTGCTTAGCGTAGAGTTTTTTTGCTTCGAAGTGGTATTCACCACACTCTTTGTAACCTAAGTTAAGCAGGTGTGCAGAGATCTTTTCAATATTGACCTTGGCAATGTTGAAGGTACGGTAAGCAACATGATCGTTGATTAAATCGTCACCTGTGCTTAAAAGTTGGTGTACTTTGTCAGCTGAAGGCGTTACTGCTAAATAGTTTTGCCAAATGTTGTTAAATAAATTTTTCACCGCAGTCATGTTAAATTCCTAAATGCATAAATAAAATAGTGTTGATATCTCAAGTCGACTGAGTGGTATCTGAGGCTATTTATTACTACTTCAATAGGATATTAAAGAATATTTAGGACAGCATGCTTGATAACCACTCAGAATAAGTGACTATATTTGATCGATGTTTTTAAAAAAGCTGGGACGGATCCCAGCTTTTTTTAATGGGCAATAAAGTTTCATTAAAATTAATTAATTACTTAATCGTTAAACCAGGGCTTAATGTTGCTGGTAATGCTACTTTTTCAGCTTCTACTGACGCAACAGGGTAGGCACAGTAATCAGCGGCATAAAACGCACTCGCTCTGTGGTTACCACTGGCACCAATACCGCCAAATGGTGCGGCACTGCTGGCACCGGTAATTGGCTTATTCCAGTTGACAATACCGGCGCGAATACGGCGGAAGAAATGATTATACAAGTCTTCGCTGTCACTCAATAAACCAGCTGATAAACCAAATGAAGTATTATTTGCTTCGTTAATTGCAGCATCAAAATCAGTGTAACGGTAGACTTTTAATAATGGACCGAAATGCTCATCATCTGGCATTTCAGAGATGTTTGTTACATCAACAATACCAGGAGAAATAAAGCCAGTGCCTACTTCAAGGTGCTTCATCATTACAATTGACTCTGCGCCAAGGTCTAACAATTGCTGTTGTGCTGCGACTAAACCTAAAGCGGCTTTTTCAGAGATCATTGAACCGATAAATGGTTGTTCTTCATCATCAAAATAACCAATTTTAATCGCTTCAGTGCTAGCAACTAATTTTGCTAAGATAGCGTCGCCTTGTTCACCAGCTTCAATAAATAAACGACGAGCACAAGTACAACGTTGGCCAGTAGTAATAAAAGCCGATTGTAAAATGTCATGCACTACCGCATCGATATCCGTGACATCTTTTACGATTAATGGGTTATTACCGCCCATTTCTAATGCTAAAATCTTACCCGGTTGACCACCAAATTGCTCATGTAAAAAATGACCTGTCGTTGAGCTACCGGTAAAGAATAAACCGTCAATTTGTCGATGACTTGCTAATGCTTTACCTGTTTCAACTTCACCTTGTACCATGTTAATAACGCCAGCTGGAAGGCCAGCTTTTAGCCATAGTTTTAAGGTTTCTTCAGCAACCATAGGTGTTAATTCACTTGGTTTGAATACCACAGTGTTACCTGCAATAAGTGCCGGAACAATATGACCATTTGGCAAGTGACCAGGGAAGTTATAAGGGCCATATACCGCAACAACACCGTGTGGTTTGTGACGAATAAAGGCTTTTGCACCTGGCATAGGGTTTTCAACAGTGCCGGTACGCTCTTCATTAGCACGTACAGAAATAGCGATTTTACCAACCATGGCACCTACTTCAGTGCGGGTTTCCCAGATAGGTTTACCGGTTTCAAGTGCGATAGTTGTCGCGAATGCTTCTTTGTGTTCAGTCAGTAATTCAGCAAACTTAACCGTGATAGCAATACGATCTTCAATTGGCATATTAGACCAAGTGTCGAATGCGGCACGGGCAGCCAGCACAGCTTCGTCAACTTGTGCTGGAGAGGCAGTATTACCCTGCCAAATCACTTCATTTTTAGCCGGATTTTTTGAAAAAATTTCATGACCTAAACCTACTGACCATTGACCATTAATAAGTTGTATATTGTGTGACATTCTAGATTCCTCTGCGCGCGTATCGCTCATGAGTGTAATAATTAACTGCGTTCGATAATTAGCTAAATAACGGCTAAGTGATTAATTGGCAACTAGGCGTACCCAGTCTCCTTCTTTGACTATTAGCGCATCTGCAACGGCTTGTGAAATAACGACTTGATTGGCGGTTTCACGTAATAGCACCGGTGCTTGTGTTGCTCTAAAGTCAGCTACTTTGCTATTACAAATAATATATTTATTATCATTAGTCACATCGCCAATCAGTACTTGGCATTTCTGGCTTTGACGTACTGTTTTTACTGATGCTGTTTGTGTTTCTACTGTTGGGCCACCGTCAAAAATATCAACATAACCACGGCGCGAGAAACCTTCAGCTTCAAGTAACCGCAGTGCAGGTACTGTTTTTGGATGCACTTTATTGATCACTTGTTGTGCTTCTGGGCTCAACAAATTAACGTAAATTGGATATTTGGGCATTAATTCAGCGATAAAAACTTTTTTACCGATACCGGTAAGGTAATCTGCTGTTGGAAAATCAAGTGAGAAAAAATTATCCTCTAACCATTTCCAAAATGGTGATGAACCATCTTCGTCTGAAACACCGCGCATTTCGGCAATAACCGTTTCCGAGAAACGTTCACTATGCTCTGCCATAAATAGAAAGCGAAAACGTGACAAGAAGCGTCCGTTACGGTTTTTACGATGACTTTCGCTAAGAAATAGAGTACAAATTTCAGAAGCACCCGTATAGTCATTACATAAGGATAATGTTTCAACGGTATTATAGATATTAAGCTCACGAGAGCTGTGCACAACTTTACCTAAGTGGTAATGATAAAATGCATCGTCTAGACCAACTGCGGCTTCAATACCACTTGTGCCAACAACGGCGCCGGTTTCGGTATCTTCCATTACAAATAGGTAACCTTCATTACCTGGTTCAGTAACTGAACTTTGGAAAGAAATCTCAGCGTGAGAAATGCGTTTTCTGAGCAATTCTTCGTTGACCGGTAGTGATGTAAAACCGTGTCCTGACTCCACAGCGATGCGATGAAGTGCATCATAATCACTGTTTTGAATAGGGCGTATAATAATCATAGAAAACTCTCAATGAGACGTTCAAATACTTAAGGTGCTAAGTATTTGAACGCTATAATAATGAATGACTTACTTAGCTAGTTTAGCTACGGCTTTTTCAAAACGTGCTAAACCTTCAGCGATATCTTCATTAGGGATTACTAATGAAGGGGCAAAACGTATAATGTTAGCACCGGCAACAAGTGTCATAACACCTTCATCCATTGCTGCATTTAAAAAGTCTTTTGCTCTACCTTGGTAAGCGTCAGTTAATACCGCACCAATCAATAAGCCTTTACCACGAATTTCACTAAAAACATTATGTTTTGCATTGATAGCATTTAAGCCATCAATATAAAGCTGAGCTTTTGCCTTAACACCGTTTAACACTTCTGGGGTATTAACCGTATCAAATGCCGCTTCAGCTACAGCACAAGCTAATGGGTTACCGCCGTAAGTGCTGCCGTGTGTACCAATTTTAAGGTGCTTAGCAATATCTGTTGTGGTGATCATAGCGCCAATAGGGAAGCCGCCACCTAATGCCTTTGCTGTGGTTAAAATGTCAGGTGTAACACCTAAGCCCATGTATGCATATAATTCGCCTAAACGGCCAACACCAGTTTGCACTTCATCAAAAATTAACAAAGCGTTATGTTCATTACAAAGTTCACGAACACCTTTAGCAAACTCGTCGGTAGGTGAAATAATACCGCCTTCACCTTGTAATGGTTCCATCACAACAGCACAAGTTTTGTCTGAAATAAGCGCTTTAAGGCTGTCTAAGTTGTTATATTCTGCGTGATCGATATTACCAGGCTTAGGACCAAAACCATCTGAATAAGCCGTTTGACCACCAACAGTAACGGTGAAAAATGTACGACCGTGGAAACCTTGTTTAAAGGCGATGATTTGTGACTTTTCTGCACCAAAGTTTTCAAGTGCCCAACGACGCGCTAATTTCAATGCTGCTTCGTTTGATTCTGCACCTGAGTTAGCAAAATAAACTTTATCAGCGAATGTGTTGTCAGTTAATTTTTTTGCTAAGCGCAGTGCTGGCTCATTAGTCATAACATTTGATAAATGCCAGATTTTGTTGGCTTGTTCTGTTAACGCACCGACTAATGCTGGGTGACAATGTCCTAAACAATTCACGGCAATGCCACCAGCAAAATCGATAAATTCACGATCTTGTTGATCCCAAACACGTGAACCTTGACCGCGAACAGGGATAACTGCAGATGGCGCATAGTTAGGTACCATAACATCATCAAATAACGCACGATCTACCGGGAAGTGATTAGACATTGTAAATTCCTCTTATAGTTAGGATATTGTAATCAATAGTTGTGTATTAGTTTTATAAGCTAAAACTTAAAGAAACTAAATGAATTAATTAGCGAAGTGCAATCTCAACACCGGACTAACTAAAAAATAGGCAGGGATTATGACAGAAAAAACAGACTCTGTCTTGTCAATATGCGCTGTACCCCTTGTAAAGCAAAGGCTTAGCCGTTTTTATTCATTATTTTTGCATAACTATCTTTCGAGTGTTTTTTCAGGTTAGGGTTGGCTGCTAGCGCTTTATGTATAGTATGAGGGTCAGCAATTGCTGGCAATATTTCATAATTAATCAAAAATAATTTAATTAAAATTTAATTTTATATGGTCAATGTCGCTTTTTTTCAGCAGGGCTATATCCTTTGTGGTTAATTGCCCCGCGCTTAGTAGTATTTTAGCTTCTTCAGTATTAATAAGCTCTTCTTTGGCTAAACTCCTAAAGGCGACATAGGCTTTAGCTTTAGTGACTACTTTCGCAATAGGGCACATGTGGCTAATATTAACGGCATAGGCCAGATCAAACACAGCCTCGGTAATTTGTAAACGATCAAAGCGCATTAGCTCGACCATATCTGCAGCCACTTTACTGCTGCGCTCCACTAGCTGTTCGAGCAGTAACTGAGGTGACGCTTCTAATTCAAGTAAAATGTCATGAAGCTTTTTATCTTTACTGTCGTAAGCCTCACGTAATTCTTCATTATAAAGCTCAGTATAAGTGTTTAAAAAACTGCGAGTAACGGCTAACAAACCTAAATTACTTAGCATGCCTGCAGCAAAGGCGGCAAATTCATCTAAGCCTTGTTTTTTCGCTAATAGCTGTGCTGCTAGAGCGATCGATAAACTATCATTCCAAAGCTTGCGTTTCATTAATGGAAAAGGAGCGGTATTGTTAGGCAGCCAATGCTTAAGCATAAAAGTTGGCATGACTAATTTTAGATTATCTAAACCAACATAGCTTAGTGCTAAGTTAGGCTCGGTGACTTGCACGTCTGAGCGTTTACGGTATTGCGGTTTATTAACTAAGTTAATTAATTCAATACATAGCCAAGGTAATGCTTTGACTAAAGGAGCAATGCGATTGATGCTTGCTGCCTTTACCGATAATATCTCCATAATAGAAGGAGCCGCATCTTCTATTTTTAGCACGTTCATGTAGAGATGTTCTTTATTGTTGAATTCTTTATTCACTTGCTTAACAACTTGAGAAAAAAATTTGCTCATGACTTGAGCTTTAAAATGTTCGTGCCCATGCGCCTGAATAATTTTATTTTTATTGGTTTCTTCTTCTACAGCAAGTAATTCACGTCGGCGGTTAAATTGTTCGCTATTTTGATGCTTAGCAAAACTAACTTTGCCATTTTTTTGCTCAGCAAAGTCTTTACTAATCGCTAAGCTGAGTGCTCGATTATAGATAGGGGAAACAAGTTTATTATCTTCAAATATTTGCATCAGCACTTCATTATTAGTAACGGTGATCAGTTTATAGTTTTTGTCGCTAGCTAAGTTATCGACCTATGGCTCTATTTCATTAGAGGCTGTTATGAGCAAGCTTTAGACAACTAGCCGAACTTGTAATAGCTCAATATTTAACTCGACATGATAATAGCGCTTAAATAAGCTTTATCCTAAATATTATCATCTATTAGATTGGAATACTGATCAATAAAGTTTTGTAATAACTGCTGACCTTGCTCAGTTAAAATTGATTCAGGATGAAACTGTACGCTAGCAAGTGGCAAATACTTGTGTTGTAAAGCCATAATCTCTATCTGATCATTGCTTGATAACCAAGCGGTCACGGTCAATTCATCAGGTAGGGTGTCCGGAGCAACAATTAATGAATGGTAGCGAGTCACCGTTAAGGGCTGTTTTAATGCTTTAAATAGCCCTTGTTTATTATGTGAAATGCTACTGGTTTTTCCATGCATCACTTTTTTGGCTTTAATAATTTTAGCACCGAAATGTTGGGCAATACATTGATGGCCAAGACATACACCTAATACTGGGATCAGGCCTTTAAATTTTTCAATAATTGCTAAGGAAATACCTGCGGCATTAGGATCACTAGGGCCGGGAGATATAACAATATACTGTGGTGCGAGTTCAGTTATCGCATCGATACTGATTTCATCATTTCTGACTACCATGACTTCTTGACCAAGTGCTTGAAAATAATGCACCAAGTTAAAAGTAAAAGAATCATAATTGTCGATCATTAATAACAAAAAAGCACCTACATAGATTTCAGACCTGAAAGCGGGCGCTATTCTAAGCTTTTATCTACAGCCATTCTACCCCTAGCGGTGGGATAGGCAATATTGTTGATTAATAAAGCAGCGGAACTCGATGTTAAATTGGTTTAACAGAAATGAAAAGGGTTTAAATATTACGGCTTAAACCCTTTTTTATCTTGTTTAAATAGTTAGTGAGCGCTAACTTAAGCTGAGCGAGAAAGCTTAGAAATTAGCTGAAAGTTGTAGCCAAAGTTTGTCTGTGTCGCTGGCATGGTCATCAGCACTGTAACTAGAAAATTTAACTAGGATATTGTAGTTTTTGTTGATTGTGTATGCTGCTGCAACGTCGATCTCTGAACCATAATCAATACTATCAACATCAGAAGAAAAATCGTGATATGTGGCAGAAAGTTTGATGTCGCTTACTTTTGTTTTTGCGGTCAAGTAAACATCTTCAATACCTTGACCTGGAGTGCCTAAGAACTTATCGGCAAAACCTTGGAATTTGTGTAATGTTGCTAATGGAGTGGAGAAGCCAACACCGTTATCACTACCTAAAGACTCAATACCAGCTAATAAGGTTACTGTACTAACTTTTGTACCGACCTCAAAATTGTAGTAATCAGCACTAAAATCAGTTGCGTTATCACCTGCGTCACTTTGTGTTGCGTAAGCCGCTTTAACCATTACTGGGCCAAAGTTACCTTGGTAGCTTACACCGTAAGTATCGGTTGAAAAAGACGCGACGGTATCAAAATCAAGTAAGTAAGCATAAGCATTGATTTTGTGATCTTTGTTGATCGTGTAGAGCGTGTTCAATAAATGGAACTGGCCTTCTAAGTCAGCGTTATCACCATCAGGGCCAAAAATGCGGTTTACATTGTATACATAACTGTAATCTGCTGAAAATGACTCAGTCGGACTTGCTTGAAAGCGGTAGCCGTCGAAAGTTTGTTCATTTTGTCTCCAGCCTACACCACCAACAAAACGTAGGTCGTTGTGCAGAATACGTTGACGACCAGCGGTGGCTGAAAAGTTATCTGCGCTATATTTTAAGAAAAATTGGTTTACATCAGTACCTGCGGGATCAGCAACTACTGGATAATTTGTTTCACCGTTGCGGGTATTGTTATAGTCATCGATGAAGTCAGCAATATTATCAACTTCAACACCTACAGATACGCCTTTAAAGCTGCCAGTATTTGCCGTGATACGGCTTTTTAATGTTAGTGCACTTGCGTTGTCTTCAATGCCATCTTGATCAACACCTTCGTAACGAGCGCGGAAGCTAAGTTTTACCGTGCTTTCTGAAAGTGCTTTTTTAACGCCTGATGCCACAGATGTTTCTTCTGCAAATGCTAATGGCGCACTTAAAAGTGAAGCTGAGAGTAAAGCTAGAGAAGTGTACTTTATGTTATTTTTCATAATATCAACCTTAGTGTTTTAAACTTTGAGAGAGTTTATTTTTAATCAACCATAGTAAGAATCAGTCAAAATATCGGCTTGTTTTAAGGCATTTTTTAATCATTTTTATTTGTCAAAACAAACAATATTTTATTTATTTACAATAAGTTACGCAGGACGTGTTTGAGTTTTCATCAGAGTGGGTGCTCAGATGATGGTAAAAGTTCAAATTGCCAAACTGTTTAAAAAATGAGTAACTTTTTAATGCGCTAAAATTAGCATTACTCCGGTCGAATGAGAAACACAAAAAGCAAAAATTAGCTGAATAATGTCGCTAAACTGATCTGGAACAACAAAGCGCTGTTTTTTTAGCGATCCATCGGGTCAATTGTTCCTGTTTACTATGAGAACTAGCTTAGTCAGAGGCTAAATTTGCGATAAAACGCGTGTAACTGTTGTTGCGCTTGTTGGTGATTAATTAGGGTGAAATTGACTTTTTCACCAGGACGCATTTGGCTTAAGCGAAATAAGTCGGTTTGCATGACACTGCCCAGTACCGGATAGCCGCCCATGGTTTGTCGCTCTTTCATTAAGATGATCGGTTGTTCGTTGGCTGGAAGCTGGATCATGCCGTAAGTCACGGGCATCGACAATAGGCAACGGCTGCGTAAGGATTCGGCCAGTATTTTTTGATCAAACAAGCGTACTTGCTCAGGTTTGCTCTGAAGTCGATAGCCCATACGGTTACTATCGGCTGAAATAATATACTCGCGGGCTAAAAAGCGCTGTTGCTGTTCAATGCTCATTTGTAAAAATAGTACACTGGGCATTAACCTTAATGTCAGCCTGTGTCGAGCATAGAAGCGTGTTGGTGAGCTTGTTGGCTTATTGGCTTTTACTGGCACTACTGGTCTTGTTAAGTTGCTTGCTGGTGCTGAAAAGTATAATTTACTACTCGTTATTAATGGCGTACCGGTAAAGCCTAGTGCCATTTCATTCTGGGTTTGAGCAAAGCTGCCTAACCAGGGCTGTTGTTCTACTTGGCAAGTAAAGCCGCCTGCGACCGCCAAATAACTATGTAAGCCATGTTCTGGCATGGCAAAAGTAATCATGTCATTGGTTTTTAATTGATAGCATCGCCAATTTTTTATCGCGATATCATTGATTTTAGCCTTGCAGTTAGCGCCAGTTATGGCGATTACACAAGTGGCATTGGCTCGAAAACTTATTTGTCCTAAGGTAATTTCTATTGCCGCACAGTTACGTTGGCGCTGATCAGACTCGGTAATACTGTGATAATCTGCAATAAGTTGATTAGCAGTCAGAAACGCAAACTCATCAGCCGCGCCACTGGCACTAAAGCCCAAGTGTTGAGCATTTAAACGCCCCAAATCTTGAATACTCGCCTGGCCATTGATATTAATAATTTCGAGATAATGCTGACTCATGCTGATAAGCCTTGTTGCATAGCAATAAATTCAGCTTTTGAAATAGCATAAAATTCTACATTTTGTCCGACATTGATGGTGGCATTAAATTGGCCGTTGCTCGTGTTATACATAGGTAAGGGGGTTTGGCCAATAATATGCCAACCACCAGGGCTTTGATTCGGATAAACCGCTGTTTGTTGCTCGGCAATAGCCACAGCACCTTTGGGAACTTGGGTGCGCGGTGATGACTTTCGAGATAAATGTAACATGTCGGGCAAGCTAGCTAAATAACAAAATCCCGGCGTAAAGCCTAAGGCAAAGCCACGATAAATAGTGCTGCTATGCTGTTTGATCACTTCGTCGTTCGACATGTTGCAACGGTGTGCCACTTCAGCTAAATCCCATTGTTGCTCGATATCGTAGTAAACTGGTATCTTAATACAATCAACGGACAGGTTATTATCGGTTAGCTGTACTGGTTGTTGATGACGTTTAGCAAGTTGTTTAATTTGCTCAGTAATTTCAGTACTTGTGATCATTTGATGACGAAAATAAATCATCAAGCAATGATAGCTGGCGACGGTTTCGATGACGTATGTACCGAGCTGCTGCTCAATCAGTGTTTGCAAGGTAATGATTTCATTATGTTGTGCAATGCTAATTTTGCTTTGCCAACTGAGCAGTAAGGCGTTTTCTGCGACAATATCAAGGCTAAAGTTTGCTTGAAAGTACGTGTTGTTCTTTGGCTTATTGGCCATTCTATTTGGGCTTATTTTCTGCATTGAGGGTCGCTCGCAAAGCTTTAATCATGGCAAAAGCATTTGGTGTGTCGCCGTGTACACATAAAGCATCAATGTGAAGTTGCAAGGGCTGTTGATTAATACTCAGCAGCGGTTTTTGTTGCAGTATATCCTGACAGCGACTCACCACGTCTTGGTTATTACTTAACACCGCACCGTTTTCATTGCGCGGTACCAGTAAACCATTATCTAAATAAGCTCGATCAGCAAAAGCCTCAAAATAGAGCTGAATCTGGTGCTTTTTAGCTATTTGCTGAAATGGCGCACTGTTAGTTAATGCTTGCATCATTAAGGGTAAAGGTTGATGACTCGGTTGAACTAACTGGGCAATAGCAATACAAATGCCATTAAACAAGTTTAGGTCTTTCATCATATCGTTGTAGAGTGCGCCATGCGGCTTAACATAATGCACTTGCGTATTTTCTGCTACGCAAAGTGCTTGTAAAGCCCCTATTTGATATTGCACGTTAGCAATTAACTCATCTTGTGTTAACTGCATAGATTGTCGACCAAAGTTTTCGACATCTGGATAACTGGGATGCGCGCCGATAATGACTTGATGTTGGTGGGCAAGTTTAATGGTGTTTTTAATGGTTACTGGATCTGAACCATGAAAGCCACAGGCAATATTCGCCATATCAATCAAGGGCATTATATCGGCGTCGTTATTATTTTTAAACTCACCTAAATCGCAGTTTAATTTCATGACTTTTGCCTTATTTAACCATTATGTCTATTGCGACGTTTACGCTCGGGATGCCTAATAACCACATCAGTTAATGGTGTACTACAGCAACTTAAAACATAGCCTTGCTGTTGCTCTTCATCGGATAGACCGTCTTGACAAGTTTCTGTGACTTGACCTTGTTCGAGCATAACCTTACAACTACCACACATACCCGCACGGCAAGAATAGGGTAATACTAAGCCGGCATTTTCGCCCTGTTCAAGTAAGGTTTCGGTGTTGTTACCCGTTACTGACTTATTAAAGCGACTAAAGGTTATTAGCGGTTTCTTTTTCTTAACTGGCTGCGATTGTGCTGCTTTTTCTTTATTACTCAGCTCATTATTGTCAGCAGGTGTTGCTGATTGTTTCGCTACAGAAAATACTGGTGCAGCTTGGTATCTTAATACTTCAAGCTTGTCACCGCGTTTAATTTGTCCTTGATTAAGTGCAACTAAGTTTTGGCCAAATAAAATATCGCCATTAGCTAATTGCCGATAGTTTTTTAATGTTTTTAACGGTTCTTGCTGGTGATCTTTTACCGCATTTTCAGGATTAATGGTGGTAAAAATACAACGAGTACAAGGCTTGGTTACTTCAAACTCTACCTCGCCAATACGAATTTTTTGCCAAGTATCTTCAGTAAAGGCGTCACAATCGCTCACTACAATATTGGGCCTAAACTGCGACATTGGAATGCTTCGAGCGTTAGGTGGATATTGGCTGTTTAAATGCTCAAGTGAGGCTTGTGAAATAAGTAATAAAGGGTAGCCGTCGGCAAAACCCACTTGGCTATTTTTATTTTTAACAAATCGTTGTGACTCAGTGCCAAAAAACAGTAATTGGCAGGGCTTTTGAAGGTAGCGACTAAACCATTGGTTGATAGCGTCTTCGCACTGTTGTGCGCTGATAGTGTCATTCCAAACTTGCACATCAACATAATTGAGGCTCAGCAAATTATAATCAATCACCAATGCCGGCATTTTCGGTGCGGTAATGATCAGGCCCGTTGCGGTTAAGTTGGCTTGAAGTAAACATAAGTTTGGCTGGGTACGAGCAGTAAAAAATTCGCCTTCAGGGCTTGCAACAACAAAACGACGATCAAAGGCTAAGCCGAACTCTTCCACCCAACTATTAGATAACTCAAGGCCAGCACTCGATTTTATTGGGTAAATGGTAATATTTTTCAGCGTAGCCTGACTCATGAATTGCCTCAAATGTTAATTGTGTTGTGATCAACTTGCGATAATACCGTTAATTGCTCGATGCGTTTATTCAGTTGATAGTAATAGACTTGGAATAACAGCTCTGATAGTGGGCAAAATGCCTTGATTTTGCAATATGTATTTTTGTGAGATTAAGGTATATTGAGCGCATTCTGATTTAAACCTTAGCTCAAGCTAGCATTTGCAGTGTAAGAGCTATTGAAATAGGCTTTTATGCATCTTCATATATTAGGTATTTGTGGCACATTTATGGGCGGTATTGCCGCCATTGCTAAGCAAATGGGCTTTCGTGTTTCCGGTTGCGACGCGAATGTTTACCCGCCAATGAGCACGCAGTTAGCACAACTTGGCATCGAGTTAAAGCAAGGTTACTTGGTTGAGCATTTAGATGATGAACCTGATTTAATTATTGTTGGTAATGCCATGACACGCGGCAATGTCATGGTTGAGCATGTACTCGATCGGAAAATTCCTTATATCTCTGGCCCACAATGGTTACTAGACAATGTCTTAAAAGACCGTTGGGTACTTGCGGTTTCAGGCACTCATGGTAAAACTACCACAAGTTCAATGCTGACTTGGATTTTACAATATGCCGGCATGGAGCCCGGGTTCCTCATTGGCGGCGTACCACAAAACTTTGATTGCTCTGCACGTTTAGGCAATGCACCGTTTTTTGTTATTGAAGCTGATGAATACGATACGGCATTTTTCGATAAACGCTCTAAATTTGTGCATTATCGTCCCAATACTTTAGTGATCAATAACATGGAATTTGATCATGCCGATATTTTCAATGATCTCAGTGATATTCAACGACAATTTCATCACCTTATTCGTATGGTGCCAAGCAATGGTTTAGTGTTGTCGCCGAAAAGCGAGCAAGCCATCAGCGATACTTTAGCGATGGGCTGTTGGACACCAACGGAATATAGTGTTGGCGATCATGATAAGTTATCAGGCTGGCATGCCGATAAGTGTGTTGCTGACGGTAGCGAGTATATAGTTAGCTTTAAAGGTGAAATTCAAGGACGGGTTAATTGGGCCTTAATCGGTGATTTTAATATTGACAATGGCTTAATGGCGATAGCGGCGGCAAGACATGCCGGCGTACCAACTTCGGTTGCTATCGAAGCCTTAGCAACTTTTGTTAATACCAAACGTAGATTAGAGCTTAAAGGTGAAGTTAATCAAGTGAGGGTGTTTGACGATTTTGCTCACCATCCGACCGCGATTGCGAAAACACTGGCCGGTGTGCGGACTAACGTAGGTGATAAACGTGTTATTGCTATACTAGAGCCGCGGTCAAACACCATGAAATCAGGTGTACATAAAGATACTTTAGCAAAATCATTAGCGGATGCTGATATGGTTTTTGTTTATCAGGGCGAACAGGTTAAGTGGTCTGTTGATGCGTTAATTGCCGATTGTATTCAGCCTTGTTTTATTAGCCAAGACATTGCTCAATTGGTGGCTGACATTGTGGCTAAAACTCAAGCAGGAGATACGCTTGTTGTTATGAGTAACGGTGGTTTTGGCGGTATTCATGATAAACTGTTATCGGCACTTGCAACGCAGTAGCCATTGTTTAAACGACTTGAATGATCAATTGCATCGTGCAAGTCATATGATACAGGTAACAAAAGTAAATGTTGATTAACTCAGGTGAATACGTGCAAAATCAATCAGTAACAATTAATAATAGCGATGAGTTTGATAAAAAAATAACCTTAGCTATTACTGGGGCTTCGGGCTCAGCTTATGCGCTGCGTTTACTCGAGTGCTTAGTTGCTGCTAATTACCAAGTATATTTATTGTGCTCAAGCGCTGCTCGAGTGGTATTTGACACCGAAGTGGGTTTGAAATTGCCGAGTTCGCCGGATGCAGCGAGTCAATTCTTTACTGAAAAATTTAACGCTAAACCTGAACAAATTATCGTTTTTGGTAAGGAGCAATGGTTTTCACCGGTGGCGTCTGGTTCGGCTGCGCCGAAAACCATGGTGGTTTGTCCATGTTCTACTGGAACGCTAGCGGCCATTAGCCAAGGCATGAGTGATAATTTGATCGAGCGTGCTGCCGATGTGGTGATAAAAGAACGCGGACAGTTAATTTTAGTGCCGCGCGAAACACCATTTTCAACTATTCACTTACAGAATATGCTGTCGTTATCACAAATGGGCGTCACCATTATGCCAGCCGCACCGGGCTTTTATCATCAACCCGAATCGATAAATGATCTGATTGATTTCATGGTGGGTCGTTTGCTCGATCATTTAAATATTGCCCAAAGCATTATGCCACGCTGGGGCTATCAAGCATTTCCCAGTGGCAAAAGTAAAACAAGCTAAAGACATGTGAAGTAGAATTAATGCCTTGCAGTAAGCTTCATTTAGTCAGTATTACTGGCGACTTTATTTTTTGCTTTGATGGCTTTAATATCAACACCGTCAAGTAACAACATCACATCAGCGAGTAAGCGCTTAAGCTCGGTGACTTCAGTAGGAATACTTTTTTTAACTTTTTGCACGTAAGCAATGGCTTCGCGGTTTTGAATAACTTTCAATAACGCTTTCAAGGTCTCGTTATCATCAGCATCAATTGCCGGCAATTTTTTTTCACTTGCGGCGTTATAGAGTGAGTAGGTGGCAATCAAACTTGCTTGTGCTGCTTTTAATCTTTCCACAAATATTCATCCTTGTTTTTATTATCATTATCTATCTACCATACTGAAAAATAAAAAATTGTCTAATTTTTCTCATATACGCCATGATAAATGTTTAGTTTACCGGTATAACCATTGGCGGCTGAACGGCAAATACCAGCCATTTGTCGCATCGGACTTAAATTTTTTCTGTTGATGTGTTGTAGTAGGGCTAATAATAATAACTATTTAGGTTAAATCGAATGTCGAAATTTACGTCCCGAATATCCTCGCTAGCACTCAGTATTGCCTTAATGTTAGGCACAAGCCATCATGCCTTTGCTGAAGATGACGCCACTAACACCACAGATAAAACTCAAGCTGAAAAGTGGTCGGTAAATAGCCCTCAAGGCGAATTTACCACGGCAAAAATTGATGTTCGCCAAGGTACTTGGATGAATGTTGATATCAGCCCTGATGGCCAAATTTTAGTGTTTGATTTATTAGGTGATATTTATACTTTGCCGATTGAAGGTGGCGAAGCTACGGCATTAATGACCGACATTGCTTGGCAAATGCAACCTCGTTTTAGCCCAGATGGTAAGCACATTGCTTTTACCTCAGATGAAGACGGCGGTGATAATCTTTGGATCATGAACGCAGATGGTAGTGCTGGCAAAGCGGTGAGTTCAGAAACCTTTCGTTTATTAAACAGCCCGGCATGGTCGCCAGATGGTAATTACCTGGTTGGTCGTAAACACTTTACCGGCTCTCGTTCATTAGGTGCTGGCGAAGTATGGATGTACCACAAAACTGGCGGTAACGGCGTCATGCTAACCAAGCGACCTAATGAGCAAAAAGATTTAGGTGAGCCGGCATTTTCGCACGACGGTAAATATGTTTACTTCTCACAAGATGCAACGCCAGGCAAAACCTTTCATTACAGTAAAGATTCTGAAAAAGGCATTTATAAAATTAAGCGCCTAGCGCTTAAAACCGGCGAAATTAAAGTGGTGGTTTCGGGGAAAGGTGGTGCAATACGTCCGGTACCGTCACCGGATGGTAAATATTTAGCTTATATTAGCCGTGACGATTTCCAATCTAATTTATATTTGTATGACTTAAAAAGCGGTAAAGAAAGCTTAATTTTTGAAAATTTAGATCGTGACATGCAAGAAACATGGGCTATTCACGGTGTTTATCCAAACATGGCTTGGTTGCCAAGCAGTGAAGGTATGGTGTTTTGGTCTGGTGGACAAATTAATAAGCTCGATTTTGAAAGCAAAACAACAACGGTTATTCCTTTTCACGTTAAAACCGAGAAAAAAATTCAAACCGCTTTACGCTTTCAACAAGATATCGACCAAGATAACTTTGACGTGAAAATGCTGCGCGATGTTGAAATATCACCAGACGGGCGAAAAGTGGTTTATGAATCAATGGGCCATATTTATCTTCGCACCATTGCTGACGGTAAAGCGAAAGGTAAAGCCAAGCGCTTAACTAAGCAAAAATCACATTTTGAATTGAACCCTAGCTTTTCTCGTGATGGAAAATACGTTGTTTACAGCACATGGGACGATAATAAGCTGGGCGAAATTCGCATGGTTTCTACCCGTGGTGGTAAGAGCCGCGTATTAACCAACGAACCAGGTAAATATGTTGAGCCTAGTTTTTCACCCGACGGTAAAAGCGTGGTATATCGTAAAGTTTCAGGTGGCTATATTACCGACCCAACGTGGGGTTTAAATCCGGGCATTTATACCGTTAATGTTAAAAAAGGCACACCTAAATTGGTGACCGAATCGGGCGAACTCCCGCACTTTGGCGCTAAAAACGATCGCATTTACCTTTTACGTAATGGTGAAATACCACAATTGATGAAAATTAGTTTAGACAATGCATCAGCAGAGAAAGAACAAGCGCTTTATCAAGGTAAGTTTGCTACCGAATATAAAGTGTCACCAGATGGTAAGTACTTAGCGTTTGCCGAGCGCTTTAAAGTGTTTGTAACACCGTTTGTTGAACGTGGTCAGGTGATAGATATTGGCCCATCAGCGAAGAATTTACCGGTGAAAAAACTATCGGTTCGCGCTGGCGAAAGTATTAACTGGAATGGTAAGTCGAATGAGTTGTACTGGAGCTTAGGGCCTGATTTATACCAAGCAAGTGTGGCGGGTTTATTTGATATAGCTACTGAAGAGCCTACCGCTAAAACGGACCAACAAACGTTAGATAGCTCAGCACAAGCGCCGCTTAAAACCTACTTAGGCTATAAAGAAAAAGCCGATAAGCCTTCAGGTCGAGTTGCTTTTGTTGGTGGTAAAGTTATCACTATGGAAGGTGAGCAAGTTATTGAAAATGGTGTTGTTGTGGTTGAAGGCAATAAAATTATTGCCGTTGGCCAACAAGGTCAAGTGACGATTCCATCTAACGCTAAAGTGATTGATGTTACGGGTAAATCAATTATGCCCGGTTTAATTGACGCTCATGCCCATGGCCCACAAGGTAGCAATGAAATTATTCCACAGCAAAACTGGAAAAATTACGCTGGCTTAGCGCTAGGTGTCACGACTATTCATGATCCATCGAATGACACCACTGAATTTTTTGCGGCTAGTGAATTGCAAAAAGCCGGTGATATTGTTGCGCCACGTTTATTCTCAACGGGTAGTATTTTATATGGCGCTACCGCGGCGGGTTATACCTCACATGTTGATAGCTTAGACGATGCTAAATTTCATATTGAACGTTTGAAAAAAGCCGGTGTATTTAGTGTTAAAAGCTATAACCAACCGCGTCGTAATCAACGCCAACAAATGATCCAAGCTGCACGTGAAGCCGAAATATTAGTGGTGCCAGAAGGTGGTTCACTACTGCAACACAACCTTACTATGCTGGTTGATGGTCATACGACATTAGAGCATTCAATTTCGACGGCGAAAATTTACGATGACATCAAGCAATTATGGTCACAATCTGAAATGGCTTACACGCCAACCATGGGCGTAGCTTACGGTGGTATTTCGGGTGAACATTTTTGGTATGACACCACGGATGTATGGTTACATCCGCGCTTAAGTAAATATGTACCGAGTGAGTTTTTAGATCCACGCTCTATGCGTCGCACTAAAGCACCACATCATCATTACAACCACATTAACGTCGCGAAAGTTGCTAAAGAGCTACAAGACTTAGGCGTTGTGGTGAATGCCGGTGGTCACGGGCAGCGTGAAGGTTTAGCGATGCATTGGGAAATGTGGATGATGGCACAAGGTGGCATGTCACCATTAGAAGCCATTCGCACAGCAACCATGTCTTCGGCACATACCTTAGGTTTAGATAGCCAATTAGGGTCACTTAAAGTGGGTAAACTTGCTGATATTTTAGTGATTGACGGCGATGTTAGTGAAAATATTCGCTTATCTGACAAAGTGGTTTATACCATGGTGAATGGCCGTTTATATAACGCCGAAACCATGAATGAGGTAGGTAACTACGATAACAAGCGTGAAAAATTCTATTTTGAAAAATAGGCCTTATTAAGCTTGATTAGACAAAACCCGGATTGATCCGGGTTTTTTATTTTTACAACGGACACTTTCCTCCCAAGTCATCTAATACCAATTCTACTAAGTGTCTTCCCACTCAGTGAAGTTTAAAAGCTTTAGCGGCACAGGTTCACAGTTCCAGGCTGAACCTCAGTAGCTACATTCATGTAGGTAAGGCATTGATTGACGAGAATGGTTATTGCCTTATTGAAATCAATAACGTGGCCTGTAAGCTCTGGGTGGGAACAAACTTAATAGACTTGCTATAACCTCACGCGAAATAGCCCAGATATAAGCAATCATTTCTCTGGCCTTAGCCTTGTGTATTAAACGGTTGTCCCTGCGGCATAATCTTAACTGTGCTTGCCATACCATATCGACGATTTCTTTACTTAATCCTTCTTATCTTAATTGCATTTCTTTTGAAATATTGGTGTTGTGTTTATACCAATATGCACCTTCGACCAGAAAGCTTATTATGGCTGGCATAGCTTAAGCTTTAAAGCAAAGCCTTAAATCAGCGGAGTGGCGTTATTGCGGGTTAACGATTATATCGCTCTACTCAGGCATCAATGACGAGAAAAATCCTTAAAAACTTACTGGGCGAACAAGTTGATTGCTAATAAACACCAGTAAGCCTGCTTGATTAAGATCAATAAAAGAGTAAAACATCACCCTTTGTGATTAATAGGGTATTCTTGTTTTCAATAACAAGTGTTCTAATATTGACGATTATTACAGTTAATATAAATAGCCGAAACTACATAACAGTAATCTTTCACTACTTTATGGCGTTGGTCTTGTCGGGTAGCTAATCAGAGCTAGACACTTTTATGATAACCAAGCCGATAGGAATTATACGTATTGAACTATTTAGATATAAAAAATTATATCTTTCTCTTTCGAGGCCGATATGAATTATAAAATGCCACATTACTTATCCATTACTGGTTGCGACGTGCGCTCTTTTACCGATAAATTACGAGTAAAGCACCCAATAGTAAAAAATATAGCAGGTGAGTGGGTACTATTAGCGCACCATAATGTGATGGCGGCTGCGCTTGATAATGAGCGTTTTTCTAGTAATGTATCTCGCTATTTGCAAGTACCAAATGGTTTAGATGGTGAAGAGCATAGTCAATACCGCAAAATAATAGAGCGCTTCCTCACTCGTTTAGCGATCACCCCGTTTATTCCGGTATTTGAAGATGTTGCAAATAAGCTTGTAGCAGAGCTGCCGAAAGGGCAAATATTAGATGCGGTAAACGATATTGGTGCCGTATTCGCTGTACGTGCGCAATGTGCATGGTTAGGTTGGCCAACAGAACTAGAGCCACTGTTATTAGCGTGGATGAAAGAAAATCATGCAGCTACGCGCTCTGGCAATCATGAATGGACCGTAAGTATTGCTGAAAAATTTGATGATATTGTCAGTACAATTATTCAATCACGCAGAGCAAATCACAGTAACTCACCTGACGATATTACCGGCCAACTTTGTCGTGAAACTATTAATGGCCGATTATTGACAGAAAAAGAGTTGGTTTCAATATTACGTAATTGGACCGGTGGCGATCTTGGTTCTATAGCTTTATGCGTTGGTGTTATAGTCGCTTACATTGCTGAAAACCCGTCACTGATCACTACAATACAGCAAGTTTCAGATCTCGAAGTAGAAGCCATTATTAATGAAATACTGCGTATTGATAATCCCTTTGTTTCTAACCGACGAGTAACCACATGCCCAGTACATGTCAGTGGCCAAGATATTCCTGCAGGTGCGCGTATAAAACTCAACTGGACTTCAGCTAACCGTGACGAAACGGTGTTTAATAATAATCGCTTTGATCCCATAGCACATGCTGATAATAATTTACTTTACGGCATAGGAAAGCACGTCTGTCCGGGACGATTATTAGCAAGTTGGCAATTGAGGATTGCATTACAAACGTTACTTGCCTCGGTAGAAAAAATTAGTTTAGTGCAAGAACAATTACCTGAGCGAGAAATTGCACCTGTTGGAGGCTATCATCGAGTACCGGTGATATTCACCTAATGGAAACTAATTAAGCAACTAATTAAACCAGCCATAATAACTTGTTTGTATTTTCAGTAATCAACTACACTTCATTGACATTAATTAAGAGTGGTGATTGTCATGCCTAAGCCCCGTTCACAACAAATTAGTTTACTCGATACACCGTATTATCATATTTGTAGCCGCACGGTACGAAAGGCACTTTTATGTGGTGTAGATAAAGAAACGGGTGTGAGTTATGCGCACAGGCGCAGTTGGATAGAAAAACGTATATTTCAATTATCTCAAGCCTTTGCTATCGATATTTGTGCCCATGCTGTTATGCATAACCATTTACACTTGGTATTACATGTAGATAGCGAGCAAGTGAAAAGTTGGACAACAGAAGAAGTATTAAGGCGTTGGCATCGTTTATTTAAAGGCACATTGCTGACTCAGCAATACACAAGTAAACATCCTCTCGATAAGTTTCAACTGGCAATAGTTGAAGAAACCGCGAACATCTATAAACAACGGTTAATCGATATCAGCTGGTTTATGCGCTCGTTAAATGAGCCTATCGCCCGTCAAGCCAACCGAGAAGATAAATGTACAGGACATTTTTGGGAGGGACGCTTTAAATCACAAGCCTTATTGGATGAGGGCGCACTGCTGTCGTGCATGGCTTATGTTGACTTAAACCCCGTCCGTGCGGGTATTGCATCAACACCGGAGCAGTCCGACTTCACCAGTATCCAATTACGTATTAAAGCAGCAATAAAAGGCAGACAACCAGCCGTGTTACTGTCTTTTAGCGGAAATGAACAAAAAAGTAAAACCACAGGTATTCGATTCAACTTACAAGATTACTTCACCCTTGTGGATGAAACCGGCCGCATACTCAGAGATGATAAGCGTGGCGCTATTAATCCTAAGGTAACTAAGATACTGGTAAGACTACAGATCAGTGATAAAGGTTGGTTAAAGTTGACCACTAACTTTGAAGGTATTTTTACCGGCGCGGTAGGTACAGCAGAGCACTTATGTGAATTTAGTGAACATGTAGGCTTGAAGCGTACGCACGGTATGACCAATGCGCAAGCTTATTTAAATAGTGCATAACCGATCTGAAATAACAGTCAAAAACTGAGCTTACGCTGTGTCGTAGGGCTAAGCTTGCTTAACATATGAGCAAAACTCAATATTTTGCTCATTATTTATAGCAGACCGTTTGTTGCGAGCCTTTTATTTGAAAAATGGGCCTTCACGCTTTTACAAAAATAACAATTAACGATTCGACATTGTTTAGGCTTATTATGGCTGGCATATTTAAGGCCGCAGGCATAGTTAAGGCCTACTTTGCGTAGTAAGTTAAACAAGTTATAGGATTGATTGTGAATATTGAAGTATTAGAAAATCCCGACGTGCAGTTGGTGTCATTTTTAGATGAAAAAATTGCCGAATTTAATTGGGCTCGCTGGGAAGTGAGTGAGCGCAAAGCATTAGCCGTGAAATTGAGTGATGAAAATGGTGAGGTTATTGCGGGCGCTGCCGGTCGAACATTTGGTGATTGGCTAATGATTAATACCATATGGGTGGCAGAAAGCTTGCGAGGTCAAAACATTGGCAGCAAGTTATTAGCAAAAATAGAATTAGCCGCACAAGCTAGAGGTTGTAATAAAGCGTTACTCGACACCTTGAATTTTCAAGCCATGCCATTTTACGAAAAACAGGGTTATCAAGTGCAATGGACGCAGCAGGGTTATCCTAAAACCGGTTGTAAATATTACATGGTCAAACAGTTATCGAGTCACTCCTAATAAAGCTTTAGTCGGTAGGATTAACATGTATTCAGGAAAGTGTTTGTGTGGTGAAGTGGCTATTGCCGTTCATGGTGAAATTAGTGAGATTATTCATTGCCATTGTTCGTTATGTCGAAAAAACTCAGGTACGGCTTATGCCACTAATGGCTTTGTTAATAGCGCTGACTTTTAAATCATAACAGGCCAACAATCCTTAAGTCACTTTTCTTTTAAGCCAGGTCGCACACGTCATTTTTGTCAACATTGTGGTAGCCCAATCTTTAGTAGTAATGATGACGGTACCGCAAGAATTAGAGTTAGGTTAGGGATATTCGATAGCGATATTTTAGCACGGCCAATGTCGCATAATTTTATTAACTCTAAAGCTAACTGGGAAGATTTAGATGCTGAACTTCCGCGTTATTCAACCTTTAAGCCTAGCCGTTTGAAATAATGTCTTTACTTGACGATGAATTGTTATAAAGTTATTTGATATGCTCAGTAATACCATCCTAAATTGTGCATTATCAGCAGACAGTTTTATCGTAATAAAAATACACTAAGGTGTCACTTTGCCTGACACCTTAGTCTGCTCTAAGCTGAATTATTAGCCAATAGCATTGGTTTAGTTTCTACCTGCCATTACACCACCGTCATGATCCCAAATTGCCCCAGTGACCCAATCGGCTTGTTCGCTTAATAAAAAGCTAACTGTGTTGGCAATATCACCAGCTTGACCAATTCGGCCAATCGGGTGAAAGGCATCGAAACCTGCTAGTGCACTATCGATATCTTTTGGCTCAATAAATGATTGATATATTGGTGTTTTTACAACAGCAGGTGCTACCGCATTAACCCGAATGTTATATTCTGCGAGTTCCATTGCCATATGTTGAGTGAGTGCATGTAACCCCGCTTTTGCCATGGAATAAGCCGACGATGGTGTTGCTTTTATAGCTTGCTTAGCCCACATAGAGCCGATGTTAACAATGGCGCCTGCACGATGTTTTATCATGTTTTTAGCTACGGCTTGCGAGATAAAAAATGTTGCTCTATTTAGCTCCATATATTGGTCATAAACGGCATTGTCATGCGCCATAAAGCTGGTTGGCTTAAAATATCCGGCGGCGTTAACTAAGTAATTAATGTGTCGAGGAAGGTTTTCAATATATTGATTTAATTCGTCAACTTGTGTTTGACTGTATAAATCAACCGACAAAGTTTCTACCTGTGTTAATGGTGATAGCTCGGCTTTTATTACCTTGAGTTTATCAGTATCACGACCAATGATGATTAGGTCAGTGCCTTTTGCGGCCAGTTGTTGTGCTGTTGCTAAACCCATGCCACTTGAACCACCGATAATTACCGCTAAATTGTTTTTTGAAACACTCATATTTTTCTCCAAATTGTTGTCTACACTTGCTAAAGTGTTGACAGCTTAACGAGTAAATTAGCTTGTTGAAAAGTAGGCACAAATTAGTGGGGTAGGTACTTTTTAGTACATCTTTATGAATAATAATGAAAAAATAATTTCAAGAAAAGCACCACCTTTAAATAGTGCGCGCATGGTTGAAACAATATACGGTTGTAAATGGTCACTGACGGTTTATCAATTACTGTCTGACGGTATTAATCGACCAGGGGAAATGGTGCGTAATGTTGAGGGTTTAACCTCCAAAGTATTAAATGTTTGTTTAAAAAAGAACATTGAATTTGGCATTTTAGAGCGCCAGAGCTTTAATGAATTACCTCCGCGGGTTGAGTATCATGTGACTGACTTTGGTCGAAAATTTCTTACCATAGTTGCGGCTTTAGAAGCGCTGCAACAAGAAGTGGATAATGATAAAGGTTGTACCGTGTCATGTTAATTTTTCATCCCAATTGTCAATGTTGCGATAAAGATCTGCCTGCGGACGCTAAAAATGCCATGATTTGCTCGTTTGAATGCACTTTTTGTCAAGATTGTGCGAGTAAAGTCTATCAAGGTGTTTGTCCAAATTGCTAGGGTGATTTTACACCTCGGCCAAGCAGAAAGGGTGATTTACTAGCGAAATATCCGGCATCAACAGAACGTATTACCCAAGCTTAATGGTAATATTAGTATGTTATAAATAATAAGATTTAAAGAGGTTAGTATGAGCATAGTACGTGTTAATGAGTTTACCGCAGCAGCTGGCAAGTCAGCTGAACTTTTCGATTTTTTACAAACGTTAGTGCCTTATATTGCTGGCGCAAATGGCTGCCTTGCTTGTGAGTTGTTGAAACATCATGAACATTCAGATCAGTTTATGGTTATTGAACGCTGGAACAACATTGAAAATCATCAATTGGCCATTACTAACTACCCGCAAGAAGACATGCAAGCAGCGATGATCTTATTTGGCGCACCACCAAAAGGTAATTATTTTCATCAAGCTTAAAATGGCTGACTAATAAATAATAGCCGCCATAATCGCCCAATTTGACATTAAACCGTGTTAAAAATAGCTATTTTCAATTAGCGCTCTAGCCGAAAATACTTAAGCCGTTAAATTAGTAATGGCCGCAAGTAATTGTTGTTTTATTGCATCATTAGTTAATATGTTATTTTCTATGTCAAAATTATCAAAAAAGCTTGGTATTGATAAAGAAGCTTTTACATCACCCGCAAAATAAGGTGCAGAGCCTGCTGCTGCCGCTAATACGCTAGCAGCACCTCCAGGCCCTGGAGATGTTGCCAGTAATAACATTGGTTTACTTTGAAATACTTTTTGATTAATGCGAGAAGCCCAATCAAAGAGATTTTTGTAAGCGGCGGTATAGCTACCGTTATGTTCAGCAAATGAAATGATAATAGCATCGCTTTCACCGAGCTTATTGAAGAATGCTTTTGCTGCCTCAGGTTGCCCTAGCTCTTTTTCTTTGTCTTGACTAAAAATTGGTAATTCGAAATCGTTTAAATCCAACACTTCAACCTTAATATTACTCTCTGTTGTTGCCGCTAAATTAGCGCTATATGTTGCCAGTTGCTTGTTGATTGATGCACGGCTTGAGCTTGCACCAAATGCGATTACTTTCATGATAATGCCTCATTTTTTTGATCTGATTTGTAAATAAATATAGCTTGGCCTTCGGTTAAAGCCGTCAATGTAAGCCCGTGTTTATCGTGGACAAGAGTACGGGCTTGAATGACTTCGCCATTGATTTTTGCTTCGCCCAGACTCAGGTAAACCATAGCCTCGCCAGTTATATTAATACTTTGTTGTACTACTGTGTTGCTTACTGAAACTGAAATAGCACTATTAAACGTTGCTTGTTGTGTTTTGCTGCCACCGTAAATTTTTATATGCTCACCCTGCTTGGGCTGATAATGCTTATAGCCTGCCGCTTCACCTGGTTGATCAGGTAAAACCCAGAGTTGAATCATGTGGTTTTGTTGAGCATTGGGATTAACTTCATTATGATGAAAGCCTTCGGCACCAGCACGTTGCACTTGTACTGAGCCTGCAGTTAAACGTTGACCATGGCCTAATGAACCTTGATGTATAATATCACCTGCAACCATAACGGATATAACATCAACCTCCTTGTGGCCATGCATATGGGTTTCACCATGAGGTAAAAAGTTAGCATCAGCAAGGTAAACAAAATTTCCCAAACCAGCAAAAGCTATAGTCTTTGAACGACCAAACAATGCTTGGTTGATGACAAAGCGTCGTTCAATTAAACCAGCAAAACCACCTTGTGGTAACTGCTCGAAAGTGAGTGTTTTCATCATGTCGTTTAACCTTAAGCTGTTTGAATTAACTATAGCCAGTGTATGTTTAAATTACGGCATGATAAATGGTGTCTAGAGTAAATAATTATTACGCTTAGTGTAATAATGGAGCGTTAAGGATTAATTTATTAATAATTTTATATTCTATCTTTCATTGCTCTACATAGCGGTGAAATTTGGTTAAAATAGCGGTAATATCTTTATTTTTGCAGTTATGCACTGCACTTGCTTTAGGAAAATTAGTGTCTATTAACGAAAAACGCCTTAATAAATACATCAGTGACTCAGGTTATTGTTCGCGTCGATTTGCGGATAAATTGATTGAGAAAAGCCGAGTGACTATCAACGGCAAAGTACCTGAATTGGGCACTAAAGTAATACCGGGTGACAAGGTTTGTGTTGATGGTATGGAAATTAAAGCCAGTGCCAGCAACCATACTGACCGTATTTACATTGCTTATAACAAGCCCATAGGTATTACCTGCACCACTGAACTACAAGTGAAAGGTAATATTATTGATGCCATTGGCCATACAAAGCGTATCTTTCCCATTGGTCGTTTAGACAAACCATCAGAAGGTTTAATTTTTCTGACGAGCGATGGCGATATTGTTAATAAAATCTTACGTGCTGAAAACGCCCATGATAAAGAATATATTGTCACCGTCGATCAACCGATCAGCGAACGTTTTGTTGAGAGAATGTCAAAGGGTGTACCTATTTTAGGCACGATCACGAAACCGTGTATTGTTACGCCAGAAAGTAAGTTTGTTTTTCGTATTATTTTAACACAGGGTTTAAACCGACAAATTCGCCGTATGTGTGAATATTTAGGTTATGAAGTGACTAAACTTAAGCGCGCTCGCATTATGAATGTTGAATTAGGCCAGTTACGCCCGGGTCAGTGGCGTGACTTAACGGCGAGTGAATTAGCGGAAATAACGACTGCGGTGGCAGGCTCTCGCAAAACGGCCATGGATGATGATTTCATTGAAGTAGAGGTGGAAGTAGCACCTGAGACTGTTGAAAGTGCTAAAAAAATTGATATAGCTGCTGATATTAAACATGCCAGTAAAACGATTGAATCGACTGCCAATAAATATTCAAAACGTAAGCTAACCCGTATTGATGTGAAAAAACCAGCAACAACCTCAACAGGTAAAAAGCGCTTAAGCCTGAAAAAGTCACCTTAGTTAACTTACCGGTATGCCAGTGTTACATACCGGTAAATTGATTATTTATTACTTTAAATTTAATAAGTTTGCTGGCGAATATTGGTCGGTTAATAATCGTGTCTCGTTTGGCCAATCTTGCTTTATTGCTGTCGAAAACATTTGGCGGCTAATTTCGATAATATCGACGTTATAAGGTAATAATTTTTTACTTAAAAACTGAGCGCGTTCAGCAATAATTTGTGGCTGGGGCAAGGGTTGAGTGCTGGCTAAGATGATGCGGTTACTGTTGTTATTCCGTCTGACATTAAAAAAATCACCAAATACTGATTTATAGGTGGCTGACTCATAGTGGTATAAGTCACTGACTGAAAAAGTATTGGCGGCTAACACGCCGTTAGCACTGAGTAATTTTTTGCTTTCTTGTAAAAACTCTTGTGTCATCAAATGTTCGGGTATGTAGTCGCCGTTAAAAGCATCAAGAATTATCCAATCATACTGCTGCTTTTTTATTGTTGCGCGTTTCACAAAAATACGCCCGTCTTGTACTACGGAGGTCACTTGCTCATTTTCGAACAAGCTAAAGTAGCTTCGTGCAACTTTTATCACCGCAGGATCTATCTCAACATTGGTAATGTTGGCGCTAGGAAAAATATCGTGTAGGGCATTTGACATGCTACCACCACCTAAACCGATAATTAAAATACGTTTCGGATCAGGGTTAATCAACAAGCTAGAAAATAGCATTTTTGTATAGTTAAACACTAATTGTTGCGGATTGTTTACTAACATGCAGCTTTGTTGTGTTTTAGTGCTTTTGACGTTAAATTTTAAACAGCGCAAGCCATTATTTTCTTCAACTAATATATTACGGTACAGCGAACGTTCGCTGTGAATAGTTTTAGCATTAGCTTGGGTATTTAATGCGACACTGATAACTATGTTAATCAGCATTGCAATCAAAAGGCTAAGGGGTACTTTATTCATGTGCGACTCCTTGATGGTTGTTATCATTCTCGCTGAGAGTTTTTTGCTGATTTACGCGGTTAAAGAGCATTGCACTGACACCAAGTACCAAGAGTGTGGCACTGAATACCATGATAATGTCGTTTACTTCAAATAGTAACACCAAGTAAAACGAGGTGATAATGGTACCTAAAGCGCTGCCAAGTGTTGAAACAAAGTAAAGAAAGCCAGCCACTTGACCACTTTTATTTTTATCGGTTACTAATAAACGAACAGAGTAGGGTGAAATCATGCCGAGTATCACTGTTGGTATGAAGAACAAAGCCATTGATGCTAATAATGAGCCGTAACGGGTATCTTCAATAGCGAGGAAAATAGCTTCCATTAACCACTCTGAAGAAAACGCGACTGGTAAAATAGCAATACCTGCACAAATAAAGATTAAACCGTAGCGATTTAAAGATGCTGCTTTGGTTGAAAGCTTTCCGCCAGCTAAGTAACCAAACGACAAGCTCAGCATAAATACGGTAATAATACTGCCCCAAATATGCACGCTACTACCAAAAAATGGTGCGAGAATTCGTCCGCCAAGTAGCTCTATTCCCATAATGCAAAAGCCACTTGAAAAGGCCAGTAAATAGATTAAAGGGTTTTGCCACTGCTGTATTTTATTATTTTTATTAGTCATTTAGCTCACAACTTTCGATAAATTAGTTAATTGATCAGATTTTATTCCTTAATCATATTAAACATAACTGCGCTGAGATGCTAGATAAGCTCAGTGCTAGCAAAGTTATATTAGCCCGCGATATTCATTTTTTAGACTCTGCAGATTAATAGCCAGTATATAAATAGCAAAAAGGCTTGTTAAAATTAACAAGCCTTTTGAGTAACAGACTAAAATAACTATTGCGCTAACGTGAACTCAGGATAAGCTTAATGAGCGCTGCGGGCGTTAGCCAATAGTGGTTTTAAGAAGCGTGCGGTATGCGACCCTTGATGTTCAGCCACCTGCTCTGGCGTGCCGGTCACCAATATTTCACCGCCACCTGAGCCACCTTCAGGACCTAAATCAATCACCCAATCAGCAGTTTTGATTACATCTAAGTTATGTTCAATCACGACGATGGTATTACCGTGATCACGTAAACGATGAATCACTTGCAGTAATTGCTTAATATCGTGAAAGTGTAAGCCGGTGGTGGGCTCATCAAGAATATAAAGTGTTTTACCGGTATCTCGTTTTGATAGCTCTTTGGATAACTTAACTCGTTGTGCTTCACCACCCGAGAGAGTCGTCGCAGATTGTCCCAACTTGATATAACTTAAACCTACATCCATTAAGGTTTGTAGTTTACGTTTTACCGCAGGAATAGGCGCGAAAAATTCTAGCGCATCTTCAATGGTCATATCCAAGACTTCGTGAATACTCTTACCTTTATATTTTACTTCTAAGGTTTCACGGTTATAACGTTTACTTTTACAGACATCACAAGGTACATAAACGTCAGGTAAAAAGTGCATTTCAACTTTTATTAAACCATCGCCTTGACAGGCTTCACAACGTCCGCCTTTGACATTAAAACTAAAGCGGCCAGGCTTATAGCCACGTGAACGCGATTCTTGTGTGGCGGCAAAAATGTCACGAATAGCGGTGAAAATTCCGGTATAAGTGGCTGGATTCGAACGTGGTGTTCTTCCAATGGGGCTTTGGTCGATATCGATAACTTTATCGAGTAAATCTAAACCGATAATTTCTTTGTGCGGCGCAGGCTCTTGCGTGGTTGCGCCGTTTAATTCGATATGGGCAAGTTTGTATAAGGTATCGTTGATCAGAGTTGATTTACCTGAGCCAGAAACACCGGTAACACAGGTCATTAAGCCATTTGGGATCACCAGATCGACATTTTTCAGATTATTACCGGTTGCGCCTTTAAGTTCGACAACATTTTTCTTATCAAAAGGTGTGCGAGTTTTTGGAATTTCAATACACTCTCTGCCTGATAGATACTGGCCGGTAAGTGAGTCTTCACAGGCTAGAATGTCATTTACATCACCTTCAGCGATAATATTACCGCCATGTACACCGGCACCAGGGCCAATATCGATAACATAATCAGCGGCGCGAATGGCGTCTTCGTCATGTTCAACCACGATAACGGTGTTACCTAAATCACGGAGATGGATCAGAGTTTCTAGTAAACGTTCGTTATCGCGCTGATGTAAACCGATAGAAGGTTCATCAAGTACGTACATGACACCGACTAAGCCGGCGCCAATTTGACTGGCTAAACGAATACGTTGTGCTTCACCACCTGATAACGTGCCTGCGGCGCGTGAGAGGTTGAGATAATTTAAGCCAACATTAACCAAGAAACCTAAACGGTCACACACTTCTTTCAGGATTTTTTCGGCAATTTGCGCTTTTTGCCCAGTCAGCTCCAAGCCTTGGAAGAATGCTAAGGCATCGGCGATGGCATATTCGGCAATTTCTGGTAATGGTGTATTGGCAATAAAAACATTGCGCGCTTCTAAGCGTAATCGACTACCGTTACAGTCTGGACAATGTTGGCTGTTGAGATATTTTGCTAATTCTTCGCGCACCGCATTAGATTCTGTTTCGCGGTAGCGGCGGTCCATGTTATTTAAAATGCCTTCAAATGGATGTTTGCGGATCACGACATCGCCGCGATCATTCATGTACTTAAATTCGATTTCTTGTTTGCCGCTGCCTTTTAAAATCAGTTGCTGCGTTTTTTCATCCAATTCATTGAATGGTAAATCTAAGGCAAATTGATAATGCTCAGCTAGGGCTTGTAACATTTGAAAATAATAGAAGTTTCTTTTATCCCAGCCACGAATAGCACCGCCAGCTAAACTTAATTCAGGATTAGAAATAACACGACTGGCGTCGAAATATTGTTGATTGCCTAAACCATCACAGGTTTGACAAGCACCGGCTGGATTGTTAAAAGAAAATAGTCTGGGCTCTAACTCTTGCATACTATAGCCACATTGAGGACAAGCAAAATTGGCAGAAAAAACTAACTCTTCTTTAGTGGGTTCATCCATAAATGCCACTTTCACGGTGCCAGATGTTAATGAAAGCGCAGTTTCGAATGACTCAGCAAGGCGTAATTGTATATCTTGACGGACTTTAATCCGGTCAACAACCACTTCTATTGTGTGCTTTTTATGTAACTCTAAGGTCGGAGGATCAGAAAGGTCACAAACCTCACCATCAATTCTTGCTCGAATGTAGCCTTGTGCGGCAAGGTTATCGAGTAACTTAACATGTTCACCTTTACGGTCTTGCAATACGGGTGCAAGCACCATCACTTTAGTGCCTTCTTCGAGCGCTAAAACTCTATCGACCATCTGAGAAATGGTTTGTGCGGCCAGCGGTAAATGATGGTCTGGACAACGAGGTTCACCAACGCGTGCATATAATAAACGTAAATAATCGTATATTTCGGTGATAGTACCAACGGTTGAACGTGGGTTGTGTGATGTTGATTTTTGCTCAATTGAAATCGCCGGAGATAAACCTTCAATGTGATCGACATCGGGTTTTTCCATTAATGATAAAAATTGGCGTGCGTATGCGGAAAGTGATTCAACGTAACGCCTTTGCCCTTCAGCATACAAGGTATCAAAGGCTAATGAAGACTTACCTGAGCCTGAGAGGCCGGTAATAACAACTAACTTGTCGCGAGGAATATCTACATTAATATTTTTTAAGTTATGGGTACGAGCACCCCTGACTTCAATTTTCTTCATAATGATATTGTGACCAGTTGAGCGTCAGGGAATTTCGATAGCAAATTTTTATATGCAAATTGCCTGACTGGATGTAAATTACCTTACGCTATATCAACACTTACCATATTCATTAGCACTAGAATATCCACCAGCAAAGGTAATTTTAAAAGCGAAATGTACTAAGTGTTGTTGCTAACAAGTAAATCAATGTATCGTTGAAATTAACGTGACATTATTTCATTTGCTATGACATCTACACATAAAGTTAGAACCGAGAATTATCGCATAGTTTTTAATCCGAATTCATCTTAAATCTCTGTTTTTGTTCATTAGGAGGCCGTGTTAAGATATGCCGGTTTTTCTAGCCAGATTTTCAGTTTAATTATTTCCAGTTTAAATAAGAGTTAACATTTCATGAGCGCATCCGGTTTAAATAGTATTGAGAAGAAGGCCGCATTTTCGTTAGCCTCAGTGTTTGGCCTGCGTATGTTAGGTCTGTTTATGATTTTACCTGTGTTTGCCATTTATGGTGAACAACTTATTGGTTACAGTCCGATATGGATAGGTTTAGCTATCGGTGCTTATGGTTTAACGCAAGCACTACTACAAATTCCAATGGGAATTTTATCAGATAAATTTGGCCGAAAGCCGGTGATACTGGCAGGCTTAGTGATGTTTTTATTGGGTAGCGTTGTGGCCGCAATGTCGGACACCATTTACGGTGTGGTACTTGGTCGTGCCTTACAAGGCATGGGCGCTATAGCGAGTGCTATATTGGCCTTAGCCGCAGACTTAAGTCGTGAAGAACAACGACCGAAAGTCATGGCGACTATTGGTATGTTTATCGGTGTATCATTTACTGTAGCGATGATTATTGGTCCCATAGTTGCGCAAGCATTTGGTTTAAGTGGTTTGTTCTGGTTTATCGCCATACTCACTATTTTTGCCATGTTGACCATTCAATTCGTTGTGCCTAATTCAATTAATACCGCGCCTAAAGGCGATAATGTTGCGCTGCCTTCTAAGCTTGGTAGCTTAGTGCGTGATGGTCAGTTATCACGCTTAAATGGCGGCGTTTTTATTCTCCATATGGCATTGACTGCCTGCTTTGTTACTTTACCTAAACAATTTGTTGCTAGCGGCTTAGCCCTTGAACAGCATTGGCAACTTTATTTACCGACACTGCTAGGGTCTTTTTTCCTCATGGTGCCATTTATGATCATTGCTATAAAGAAACAAAAAGAAAAACAAATGTTTAGTGTTGCAGTTGCTTTGTTAACGCTAGCCTTGTTGTTGCTGTGGTATCTACCTAGCAGTATGACCACATTGGTGGTATCGGTGATGATGTTTTTTACAGCCTTTAACTATTTAGAAGCCACCATGCCGTCAATATTGTCGCGCATTGCCCCTGCCGGCGTAAAAGGTAGTGTTATGGGGATTTACTCTAGTAGTCAGTTTTTAGGCGCTTTTGCTGGTGGTATTTTAGGCGGTTTTATTGCCGGAAAATTTGGCGAACAAACGATATTTTTAGTAATGGCACTCTTTGGTTTGATTTGGCTGTTATTAACCTTAGGGATGAAACCGCTGAAAAAGTCTAAGGCTTATAGTTTTGCCACCAACATTGTTAGCGATGAAAAAGCCCAAGAAGTGGCACAAAAACTGAGTGAAATGCCGGGTGTAATTGAAGCTATCATTATGCGTGATGAAGCGGTTGCTTACTTAAAAGTTGATGAGAAGGTTGTCGACTTACCAAGCATTAAAATATTATTAAATAATTAGCCTAAATAAAATTGCGATACTGAGAAGATCTAACAATGTTAATAACCGTTTACTTTTAAGTAAACGGTTATTGTATGTCAGTAATGAAGTCAGCAATATTATTTTTGCCGATTGACAAGGTAACATCATCATCGAGTTCTTTGCGCAGAAGTACTTTTCCCATCGGCGCTTGTGGGGTAATCAAAGTTATCTTTATTAATTTTTCCTGATGATTTACCTGACAACGATAGCCACCGGCAGCAGGGGTAATAAAAAACCAGTGTCGCTTAGCAATGTCTTGTTCCATTTGTACCAATGACCCCATCATCACACGCGCTTTATTCAGCAATGGATCAAATTTAAGGCTTTCTAAACTCTTAATCGCAGAGCGGATGTCGTCTACTCGCCTTGATTGCCCCTCGGCTAAATAACTCTGCTCAATTGCTAAGGTATCATACTGCGTTTCAGCCACAGATTGATCGTCAGTAGCCGCCTTATGAGCATTATCTGCCGCAACTAATGCCTGTGCTAACTCTTGTTGTAGCTGGGAAGTAATTTCAGTAATGATAATGCTTTTGTCGATGTTAATGGCGCTTCTCCCAATCCTTTATTCGCAGCATACTAAGATCGTAGAGAAAGTAAATCATCATCTTTTGCGGAGTATTTATTGATGTTATGAAAATGTCAATCTGACAGGTGTCAAAATAAGGCTTGAGTTTTACGCCCAATGAAGATATTTTAGACATAACAGCTTCGAGTAAAAGCTGAACTCGCTTTAAATACGACTTTAACATGATAACTAAAAGTGACTTAATATGAATGATAATGCAGCCTTCCCACATTTATTAGCGCCATTAGATTTAGGCTTTACTACCTTAGCCAACCGCACACTCATGGGCTCAATGCATACTGGCCTTGAAGAAGAAAAAGGTGGTTTTGATAAACTAGCTGCATTTTATCGAGCCCGCGCAAAAGGTGGTGTCGGTTTAATTGTTACCGGCGGTATTAGTCCTAATATTCGTGGCCGTTTAGCGCCATTTGGCTGTGAGTTAAGTAAGTTCTGGCATGTTAGTAAACATCAAAAAATCACGGCGGCGGTTCATGAGTACCCGACTAAAATTTGTTTACAGTTATTGCATGCCGGTAGATATTCGTATCATCCCTTCAGCGTATCTGCCAGTAAAATAAAGTCACCGATTAATCCCTTTACCCCAAAAGCCATGTCAGTTGGACAGATTAAGGGCACCATTAAAGATTTTGCCCATTCGGCAAAACTAGCTAAAAAAGCCGGTTATGATGGTGTAGAAATCATGGGTTCTGAAGGTTACCTGATCAATCAATTTAGCTGTGTAAAAGTTAATAAACGTACCGATGAATGGGGCGGCAGCATTGAAAATAGAATGCGTTTGGCGGTAGAAACTGTTCGTGCGGTGCGAGCAAGTGCAGGTGATGATTTTATTATTATTTTCCGCTTGTCGATGCTAGATCTGGTTGACGGCGGTAACAGTTGGCAAGACGTCGTTACGATGGCGAAAGGTATTGAAGCGGCAGGCGCGACATTAATTAATACCGGTATTGGTTGGCATGAAGCGCGTGTACCAACTATTTCTACTTCCGTACCACGTGCGGCATTTACTTGGATCACCGAGCGAATGAAAAAAGAGGTTAGTGTACCGCTAATTACCACCAACCGTATTAACACACCGGAAGTGGCAGAAGAAATACTGTCAACAGGCCAAGCGGATATGGTGTCAATGGCACGCCCATTCTTAGCTGACGAAAATTTTGTTGTCAAAGCAGCGGCCAATAAAAGCGATGAAATTAATACTTGTATTGGTTGTAACCAAGCATGTTTAGACCATGTATTTAAACAGCAAAGAGCATCATGTTTAGTAAACCCTACTGCATGTTATGAAACTGAACTTACTTTTGAAAAAACCACGACCAATAAGAAAATTGCCGTTGTCGGTGCAGGGCCAGCAGGTTTAGCCTTTAGTGTTTATGCTGCCCAACGTGGTCACAGTGTCGAAATATTTGATCGCGGCGGTGAGATTGGAGGTCAGTTTAACTATGCTAAGCAAATACCTGGCAAAGAAGAGTTCTATGAAACATTACGTTATTTTAACAAGCAAATTGAATTACATAATATCGTCTTACATTTAAACCAAGAGCAAAGTGCAGAGCAGCTTGTAGCAGCAGGTTTTGATGAAATAGTGCTAGCCACAGGTATTGTTCCTAGAGCACTGGATATTAAAGGTATCGAACATGAGAAAGTTAAATCTTATATTCAGGTATTGCGTGATAAAGAGCCGGTAGGTAAGCGTGTTGCTATTATTGGCGCTGGTGGTATTGGTTTTGACGTGGCAGAATTTTTAGTTGAAGAAGAGTCGTTGACGACTAACCCTGATAAGTGGTTAAAAAGCTGGGGAGTTGATAAAAATTATCAAGAAAATGGCGGTTTATCGGCAGCCGTGCCTAATGAAGCACCGGTACGAGAAATTTACTTATTACAACGTAAAACCACTAAAGTGGGAGCGGGTTTAGGTAAAACAACCGGTTGGATCCACAGAGCTACCTTACAAAAAAACGGTGTGCAAATGTTGGCCGGTATTACCTATGAAGAGGTTAACGATGAAGGTTTAGTGATCTCTGTTGATGGTAAGCAACAAACGTTACCAGTTGATCATGTCATCATTTGTGCAGGACAAGAGTCTGAGCGTCGGCTGTATCAGCAACTTGAAGCACAAGGCGTGCATGCGCATCTGATCGGTGGTGCGAATGTTGCCGCTGAACTTGATGCTAAGCGAGCAATTAGACAAGCGGCAGAACTTGCGGCTAAAATTTAAGCAAGTTGTGTCATTAGTCACATAAATGTTGCCATGAGTATTTTATAATAAATACTTATGGCAACTCACTATGGGATTGGGTGAATAAAAACGCTAGTAATTTAAAGTGAAATAATCATTACCTTATCTGGGTCAAATGATATGCTTATGGTAAGCATATTGTAGATAATAAAAAATAAGAGTGACTATGACGCTAATATTCAAGCCCGCGATCGCTATTTCGAATTCACTAAGATTCAAAGCTAAGTTTTCTCTCTTAGCATTCATGTTCTATCTGCCACTTATTGCCAGTTTCATCTGGATTGTAAAGCAACAATTCCATGATTTAAGCCAATATCAACAAGAACTATCCGGTAGTAGTCAAATTGCAGCCATTATTGCTTTAGAGCAGTCGGCAGGGAAAAGTCGTTTAACACTATCTAATAGCGATGATATTACTAACCAGATTGAGCAACTGACATTAGCGACGGTGAATAAACAAGCGCTAAGTGATGGTTGGCAAAACTTGCAAGCAAGTGAGCGAACATTTACTGATTTTGCGATGTTTTATGATAAAACCTTTGCAGAACGAGAAATTTTATCCGCGGTTAGTGGTTTATCTCGAGAGCCCGATCCGCAAGCTTTCTATCTTGCTGAAGCGGCTTTAATAAGAATGCCCGCCTTAGTTGAATACATAGGCAGAATTAAGGACTTAACGCGTAGTATTATTGAAAATGATGGTTTTAATGCCGCAACCTATACCTTACTCGTTGCCTTAGATAATCGTCTGGACGAATTACAGCTACAGTACGCAAAAACTATTGAGCAACTCAAGCGTGTTGCTCCCGATATGTTTAATGACTATTTAGCGCAATATGAGCTAGTAACACAATCACTGGATAGTTTTCAAACTTCACTACGCAACGAAGTTATTAACCCTGACAGCATCCAATGGCTTGTTGCGCAAGCTGAGAGTTTAGGTGCTAAACAATACCAGAACCTGCAAATGTTAATGACCTTATCTCAAGAGCAACTTGTTGAACGTATTACCATTTTACAAAGTAACAGCATGCAGGTACTCTGGTTGTTGTCGATTTTACTGCTGCTTATTATGCTAGCGATAAGTTATTTATTAGTCGGTATTTATCACTCGCTTAGTGAAAATGTTAATAAAATAAATTTAGCCGCAGAACGATTAGGTAATGGTGACTTTTCAATCGATATTACCAGCAATGCTAAGGATGAACTCGGTGATATTGCGCGTCGTTTTAGTCAAATGCAGCACAAAATTCATACCTTACTATTAAATGTTGATAATGATGTCTCGGTATTAAAACTGGCGGCGGTTAATATCAACACCTTAACTGAAGCCATGGAACGAAATATTGCTCAGCAACAACAAGATACCCATGAAGTTGCCAGTTCAATCAACCAAGTTAATGACTCAGTACAAGTGATCTCATCAAGTACTGCTGATGCCAAAATCCTGACCGAGCAGGCTTACGCCAGTGTTAATCAAGGCGAGCAAGTTATTAAGGATACAGCGAGCGCGATCACGGCTATTTCTTCTCAAGTACATACGTCAGCAGAAGTCATTAATGAGCTTGCTGTGCACAGTGCGGAAATTGGTAAGTTTGTAAATGTTATTCGTGAAATTGCTGATCAAACAAATTTATTGGCATTAAATGCGGCAATTGAAGCCGCTCGTGCAGGTGAGCAAGGTCGAGGTTTTGCGGTAGTTGCTGATGAAGTACGAACATTGGCTAGCAGAACACAAGAGTCAACCAGTGAAATTCAGCGAATTATTGAACAATTACAGTTAGGTACCAGTCGTTCAGTTGAAGTGATGAAAAGCGGTGTTGAACAAGCAGAACAAGGCGTTGAGAAAACAGCACAAGTAGCAGATACTTTTCAACAAGTAAGTCAGAGTGTTACTGAGATTGTTACCGCGACGACAGAAATATCAAATGCTGTTGAACAACAACGTAATATGGTGGTTGGTATCACAGGTAATACCCATGATATTGCTGAAAGTACCGACAATTTATTACAGTCAGCTGAAGATACTGCCAATGCTGGTGCTAATATTTCTCAACTCGCAGAAGATCTTGCGGTACAATTAGCACAGTTTACTTTGAAGAAATAATTAACTAGATTGAATGAATAATAATAATACACCTAATTTAGCCATTATCTTTGCGGGCAACCGCTAATATGGTGGTCGTTAATTCAATGGCAGGGATAGCAGCTACTGATATCAATATTGCCGAATCAGCAGCTGATTTCAAGCAAATGCTATTGACCGAAATAGCACAAGCCAAATCACGTATTTATATTTCTGCACTTTATATTCAAGACGATGCCGCTGGCAAAGAAGTGCTTGACGCTTTGTATCAAGCTAAAGCACAAACGCCAACATTAGACATTTGTTTGTTTGTGGACTTTCATCGCGCACAACGCGGTTTAATTGGTGAAAAAGAGCATGGTGGTAATCGTGAACTCTATTTAGCGCTTGAGCAACAACATACCGAATCAATTAATATCTACGGCGTTCCGGTTAAACGTAAGGAGCTACTCGGTGTTTTACACTTAAAAGGTATGGTAATCGATAACGTATTGCTTTATTCCGGCGCAAGTATTAACGACATATACCTACAACAAGCAGGGCGTTACCGTCTTGATCGCTACTATCGCTTACAAAGCCAAGCATTAGCGGATAATTTTTGTGAGTACTTACAGCGCTGCTTTATTGCTTCAAACTTGGCGCCATTGCTCAATCGAGGTGTACTGCCAGACGCCAAAATAGTTAAGCGTAATATCATGCGTTTAACTAAACTACTAAAGTCGTCAAAATATCGTCCGTTTAAAGCCAGTGAACATGCGGATATTCAAGCATCTATGTTTGTGGGTTGTGGTCGTAGAGGCAACCAGTTAAATCGTGTGATCAGAGATTTAATTCGTAATAGCCAAGATTCGTTAGTTATATTTACACCTTATTTTAACTTACCTAAACCTTTATTAAGAGATTTAGATTCGGCCTTGAAACGTGGCGTTAAAGTGACTTTAACGGTCGGCGATAAGAAAGCGAATGACTTTTATAATGCTGATGAAGCAACATTTTCAACTGTTGAAATTGTGCCTTATATTTATGAACGTTTGTTAGCGAGCTTTATATCTCGACGTCAAAAATACTTGGATAATGGCACTTTGTCATTGCGCTTGTGGCAACATGACGACAATAGTTTTCACTTGAAAGGTTTAGTGGTTGATAAGCGTTATCACCTACTAACTGGTAGTAATCTTAACCCGCGAGCTTGGGCATTAGATTTAGAAAATGGCGTATTACTTGATGATGTAAAAGGCCAACTCACTGATAAGTTTGCTGCAGAATTCCAACGCATTACTCAACATACTAAAGTGATAGCTAAAGCAAGCGATATTGAGCGTGTGCAAAACTATCCTGACAAGCCACGCAAACTGCTGAAAAAGTTACGTATGACGCAAATTGATCGTTTATTAAAACGTTTTCTTTAAAACTTATACTGTCGCTAACACCTAAACTAGCAGCGACTAAAGTTACTTTACGTGATTTAATCTCCGTAAAGTAACTTATGTCAACTTCATGTCTGACGGCCAAGGCTTTATCTGGTTTTCCTGATTGTTCAATCAAGTGATAAAACTCAATTACTTCTGAAAAAAAACTGTTACTTAACCGTTATTTAGGTTAATTTATCGAGAGAATTATTTAGGATTGGTTTACGTGTTAAAACGCAACCAAATTATGGAGAAGTAGAATGGCGTATGATTTTGGTTCAAAAGGGTTGGGCATTACTAATCCTTTTAAACAGGAAGGTTTAATCCGGACCTTAGGTGGCTTAGCCATTGCAGCAATTGGTTTATATAGCGTATTTAATGTCACTAAAGTGATTGAACAAGATATAGCCACAGCATGGATCTATGCGATTATCGGGCTATTATTGCTTATTGTAGGTTTCAAACGTGCGGGTAGTGGTTTATTTCAATTATTCAAATTTTTTGTTGGTCGTTCGGTTCCCTCTTCTTTAGCATATAACTCTACGAAAAGTGAAAAACTTAATGCCGATCTAGAGCGTAAAGAAAAAGTGCTTGCTTATAGTCCCGAGGCACTTGAATCTATGCTAATGGGTCGTAAAAACACCACCTTTACTGAGCCTCTAGGCTGGATGGGACGTTTTGTGCATTCAATTTTCCCTAAGTTGATTTTCTTACCTTACCCTATTCGTAATATCTCTCAAGAGCTTATTTCGGTATTAACCACCACCATTATTGCCTTTGTCGCGTTTGGTTTAACCTATTTTGTTTCATCAAGTGGGTTAGCGGGTGAAGCGGGGCATATTATTATGCCTATTTTTTCTATTTTTATTTTAATTTACTTAGTTGCAGCATGGCGAAGTGCTGCTAATGCCGTGAGTTTAGATCGTGTTAAATTATTAAATACTGCTGGTGCTGCCAGTGTCGCAAAAATAATCACCTTCTCTATTTTATTTCCTGTTGTTATTGGCGGTGCTTATCACCTTATTAGCCAAAATGTTAATCTTGATAGCGGTTATTATCAAATCGCTAATAGCATTAGTTTTTTTTCTGCCTGGCCAAGTTTATTAACTTTGATCGGTTTAGGGCTTATCACGGCAGTATTGGTATTCTATTTAGTCGGTATTCGTAGCAAACAAAGCAGTACGGCTACCGAAGTGAGTGAGTATCGCGAAAATTTGCAGGAATCTGTCCATCCCAATGAAATCTTCATCAATATTGAAAATATTGTTTTAGCTAATCGTCGCTATAAAGAAATTCCTAATCGTACCTATATGAACTTTGATCCGGTATTAGAAGAGCAAAGCCAAGGTAAAGGTTCATTTTCTGGTGAGTTATTGATTGAAACACAACCTGAGCTTTCTGCCGTAGAACAACCTAGAAGTTATAAGGTGACACGTATATTGAGCACTGCGCTGGCGCAAGTATTATTAGTTGTCGGGGCATATTTGTTCTTCAGTTTTGCTGATAAAATATCGGTAGGTATTGAATATTTTCAACATTTTATGAGCAATATTGAAGCCGCAGCGAGGGGAGCCAATAATGGTAATATTGCACTATTGCAAAGTTTGGTAACTGAGGCATCAACGCTAATTGTTGCCTTTGTTAGCTCGTTATTTTTATGGCAAATAGTGACAGCTATAGGTCGTATGTTGGAAAATTTTTCTCATATATTTTGGGCAGAATTGCAGTTTAATTCTCTGTTGATGTATATGAAAACCGAAGGAACTTTTTCTGAGTCAAAAATGTCAACCGGCATGTCGATCCATGACTCCACACGTAGTGAAAATGTTATTGTTAAGTCGTCAATTACGCCGTGGGTAGTCAGCTCTCGTATTAGTTCAAGCACCTTTGCCACTAGCGGTGCTCGTAATGTTGAAATGCCGCGTTACGTGATGTCGATGTCGAAAAATGATGATGAGTTAAGTGGTATTGTTGACGAAATTAAAGCATTTTTACGTGCACGTGAAAATATTGCCGGTTTCTCTAATACCGCTGATTTACAGCACGCAGAGAATATTTTAAAAGTAAATAATGCTTCTCGCTACAATCCTAGTCAACTCACTAATGCTGATGAAGAAGCGGCAGGTTTTTTACGAAACCAGCAGGAAAATGATGGGAAAGTTACTGATGATAGTGAAGCAATGCCAGAGAAAATAACTGAATAAACTTAAATCGTTAGCGTTGAACTAAATTAAAAGCATAATGAAATGATTATGCTTTTTTATGTTCAGGACGAACGGTATGTCATGATGCCATGGATGGCAAGGAATGATGTTCAGGACGAACGGTATGCCATGGATGGCAAGTGATGGCCATACTTTACTCAAAGAGTAGTTTTACACTTTAACCAATATAAATTTGCTTGGCCGGATTAAAGCTTACCCAAGACGTTAAAACATACTTATTTGATGAAATAGGAATGTTACCGCGGTGGGTATGAGTAAAGCCACAGGGGGCAATAACCATAGTACCTGCTTTAGGTTTAATACTTTTATTTTGGTAATAAAAATCGGTTTCACCACCGTCTTCAACGTCGTTTAAGTAAATCAAAAACAACAACACGCGATGTAGTGCTTTGTTCTCACCCGGTTGAGGATATATTTCTGAGTGCCAATAACCATAATTACCTTTACCTTGTTCGTAACGTTGAGCGTTAATTGGTGCTAAATTAAACAGGTATTTGATCAAATTAAATGCATTCGGTTTACCGACTTCTTCAAAATTATCGACGGTTAGTACTACTGGTTGTTGAGTTTTTGGGTGTCGAACGGTTAGTGATATACCGCTAATAAGACTAAAAAAGTATTTACTAATATATTCGGTAATATGATCAGCACAGCTATGTAAAATTGTTTGCAGGTCGGGTTGAAACTCCGCATGCTGATTTAAATAAATATCTTGGCTGAGTTTTTTTGTGGTATCAACACCATTGCCCGTTCTGCCGGCAACCTGGTGTTGGCTGTTATCAAAATCTAAAATAAACTTTTCACAAAACTCTTGGCTAAGTGCATTGGGGTATACTTCAATAAAATCGGTCATGGTGTTAGTGTCTATAGATGTTGTAAATTTAGCACTCTGAATTTATAACGTATCGACAATTTTTGCCGAGCAGAGAATAAAATTAACTTCAACAAGCCTTTATCTTATTATTAATCTGTAGTCAGCATACAACAAACTGTGACTAAATTAATTACCTTGTTAATAAATCTCTGTAGAATGTTGCAATAATGTCCGTTTATTAAGAGTTTTTATGTTTACTGAAGTGATAACCCCTCGATTTTGTGACACTGACGCGCTTGGTCATATTAATAATACTATGTTACCTATCTGGTTCGAAGGCGCACGCGAGCCAGTTTTTAAAATTTTTATGCCTGAGCTAAACGTCACACAATGGCGATTAATTCTAGCAAAAATTGATGTTAACTTTCATGCACAAATATTCTATGGCAAAGCGGTTGAACTACGTACTTATATTGACAGAATAGGCAGTTCATCGTTCGACGTATATCAGGAATTATGGCAAAACGATATTAAATGCGCGTCAGGCACAGCAGTGATGGTAAATTTTTGTTATGAAAATCAGCGCTCTCTAAAAATTCCTGCTGATATCCAAAATGAAATGAAAAAGCACCTCTTTGTGGCTGAATAGAAGCTAGCTTTTCTTAGATAAAATATTTTATAAAAATGGGGTAAATCTAGCGTAATTTTTTACGTCTAATGTTAGAATCTCTTCATCGTTATTAAAAATAAATATTCTGAGCAAGTTTTCGCTTGGAATAATGTTAAATGAGTAAAGCGCTGCTTTACTGAAATTATAGGATTTTGTTCATGGCTGGTGTCAATAAAGTAATAATTTTAGGTAACTTAGGAAAAGATCCTGAAGTACGTTTTATGCCTAACGGTGGTGGTGTTGCTAACCTCACTATTGCAACTTCTGAAAGTTGGAAAGACAAGCAAACGGGTGAACAAAAAGAAAAAACAGAATGGCACCGTGTGGTTATGTTCGGCAAGTTGGCTGAAATTGCAGGCGAATACCTGAAAAAAGGCTCAAAAGTTTACATTGAAGGTGCTTTACAAACACGCAAATGGCAGAACCAACAAGGCCAAGATCAATACACCACTGAAATCGTTGTACAAGGTTTTAACGGCACAATGCAAATGTTAGATTCTCGTGGTGGTAGCGGCGCGGGTGCTGGTGGTTTCAATCAACAAACATCTCAGCAAGGTGGTGGCTTTCAGCAGCAGTCAGCCCCACAGCAATCAGGTGGTTTTCAGCAACAAGCGGCACCTCAACAAGCTTACAATAAGCCTGCACAACAAAGTGGCGGCTTTCAACAACAAGCAGCACCACAGCAAGGCGGTGGTTTTCAACAACAATCAGCACCACAACAAAGTGGCGGTTATCAGCAGCAATCTGCAGCACAGCAAGGTGGCGGTTTTCAACAGCAGTCAGCACCTAAGGTAAATCCACAAGAGCCAACGATAGACTTTGATGACGATATTCCGTTCTAGACAAAGACAAAATATCAAATGTTGAAAAATAATCTTAAAAGCCGCTTTTTAGCGGCTTTTTTAGTTTTATTAGAAAATTAATGTTGAAAAGTTTAAAATATTCACTATATTACTTTATAACAAATATAAATGTTTATTAGTGGGTGTTCATGAAAGTTGCTGTAAAGAAATTTAAAAGTGGAGAGCGCTACGCCTTTTTATTAGGAGAAGATGGCGTTCCCGATTTTTGGGTCACTCATTTTGTTACGCAAAAACTGCGAATGACTAAAGCTGCAACATCAATTGAGCAATACCTGAAAGACATTAAACATTTGAAACGCTGGGAGGAGATTAACGGTAGGGATCTGCTTGAGGAAATATATAACGGTAAAGTACCTAACCTTGATGATATTAATAAACTTAAAGAGCACTGCTCATATCAGGCTAAAGTGGTTAAAGATAAACCAGCAAGTAACGTGGTCGATATGGGAAAGTTTTATTTATCAAAATCACAAGACAAACCGACTATTGGTAAATCTCAATATATATCCCGTATAGCTCACATTGCAGAGTTTCTTCACTTTATAGGGCAAGAAAGAGTCAAGTATAAGCCAGCAGCCGCAGAACTTTTTGAGGCGCTGGATAAGATGAAAACTCGACTTAAGAGTGGTAAGCCAAAAGGAAAATCGAAGAAAGTTTCCTTAGATAAGTCTGGTATTCCAGATGATGTATTTGATGACTTTGTTGAGGTAGCTAAGCCTGATTCACATTACAACCCGTTTAAAAACCCAGTTATCAAGTTTAGAAACTATCTCATTGTTCAAGTTTTGTATGAAACAGGATTTAGATGTGCTGAGTTATTAGCGCTTCGAATTAGCGATATTGGAACAGATATTGACAATCCAACATTGTCAGTTGTTAGAAGACATGACAGTAAGGATGATCCTAGGGTAAAAGAGCCAACAGCAAAGACCCTCGGCAGAGCGGTTTCTATTACAAAAGAGCTTAGAGACTTACTAAACACTTATATCAAGATTCATCGTGCTGATACAAAAGTAGCGAAAACACACCCATTTATTTTTGTTTCTCACAAAGATAAGGAGGGACATTACCAGTCTGGACAACCGCTCATTCAACAAACAATTAACGATATATTTAAAAGCATTAAAGGTGTGAACCCTGAGCGTTTCTGGGCTATTACACCTCATTCTTATAGACATTATTTTAATGATCAACTGTCAGATCAGGTTGATGAGGAAAGAAGGGCTGTCAGGCAAGAAGTAAAACGATTGGAACAGGCGGGGCTGCATCAAGCTGCAAAGCAATATGCAGACGAAAATAAGATTACAAAGCAGCGAGAGCTGGAGATAAGAGCCGAATTAAATGGACATTCATCTCTTAAATCAGGTGAGATTTATCTCAAGCGAACTGCAAGAAAACAGGCGCAAAGGATACGCCAAAGAATGCAATCGCGGATGAAGCACAAAACAGACGGGGACTATCATGGTAGCTAAAGCAAAAAAATTACACGGCTCAAAAAGCGCTAGAACAAAGTCGGATAAGCGATACAGTAAAGCTAACTATGAATTTGATGTGTATGACGATCTTTGGCAATTAGATGCAAATAAGTCGTTGAATTTTGAGTTGCTCGCTTCGCTAAATTTAGATCCTAAGTTCGAAAGTAATTTTCGGTTAGCATTAGCTGATTATGCATGTGAATTTTCATCTTCTTATACAGATAATCTGTTTCGATATTGTCGGTGGTTCTTCGCTGTTGGCGTTACGGGCAAAATAAATGAAGAACATGTAATAAATTACAAGGCAACACTAACCAAAAGCACAGAGTATAAGCTGGGTTACATTCGTGCATTCTTATTAGACTGGCACGACAAGGAAATCAAAGGAGTTGATAAAAAAACGGTTGAGTTGCTTAACTCACTTAAACTGTCTGGCAATGAAAAAGGAAAAGCCGTAGCTTTAGGTTGCCCTTTCAGCGGTGCCTATTCATTTGAAGAACAAACAGCATTTATAAACTGGTACGTTGATGCCTTTACTGAAAGGCTGATCTCGTTGATTGATTACGCCTTTATCATGGCACTACAACAAACGGGTGCTCGTCCTGTGCAACTCACGTATCTCTACTATAGAGATTTAATAACAAGGGTTGAAGAAGGTGTTGAACACTTTGATTTACAGCTTCCAAATGCCAAAAAACGTGATGAGCATTTTAGAGGCTCTTTTCAAATCAAGAAGGATTCTGGTGAAGATTTAATGCTAGTGCTAAAAACACAGGCAAATCAATCCATCAATGCTGTTGAAACACAATTCGATATTAAATTGACATCTAGACAAAAGAACCAAATTCCTATTTTCCTCAATACACGAGAAATGTCTAAACTCGCTAGTTTTGATGAATTTGAACAGCTACAACAAAAAACGCCTGACTTATTATGTTTACGAACAAAAATTGGAAATCCATCAGTTGATGAAATAATCAGGCGCTTGTCTCGACTTTGCCCTTTAAAAACAACACGGATTAAGTTAGATGATGGGTTTGGTGACCTGCATATCAATCCAAGGAGATTCCGCTATACCCATGCGACCAATATGGCAATGCTAGGTGCAAGTGACTATGCAATAGCCGAAGAACTAGGCCAGTCAGATACCCAGCAAGTCAAAGTTTATACAGAGTTCAACGAAGAAATGGCTGACAGAATTGATGAAGCGCTTGCAGCGGATCTTACGCCATTGGCGCAAGCATTTTCAGGAACTTTGATAGATGGTGAAAAAGACGCAATTCGAGCTAATGATCCTCGCAGTCGAATCAACAACAACGATGGCAATCCTGTCGGAAGCTGTGGAAAGTTTGGCTTTTGTGCTAATGGCACAATTCATTGTTACACCTGCAATAAATTCCAACCTTGGTTAAATGCACCTCATACAGAAGTTCTGAAAAGTGTCATTACTGAGCGTGATCGTAAGCGTAAGATGGGTGCAAGTGAGTTTGTATTGCAAGGTCATAATCGCAGTATTGATGCAATCAAAGTCGTTATTCAAAAGTGTCATGTTAGAAAGCAAGAGCTGGAAAAAGAAGGAGCGTTAAATGTCTGATGTATTGGTATTTACACCGAAGCATAAACTTGATTTCCAGAAAAACTACGCGGAGTTCATAGCATTTGCAAAAAACGATTTAACGCTTTTTGAGGATGTTGACTTTGAAAGCCCTAGCGGAATTCAAAAGGGATGGGAATGTGATAAGTGGTCTTGGAATACAGCAAGAGGAAAGAAATTAACCATCGTATTTGGTAACAGCGAAAATCATTCGAAATATACACCATTTAAGCAGCCATTTGCTGACTTTGCCAAAGCCTATGTACGATACCAACAGTCGCTCAATCACAAAGACTCAGTTATGTGGGCCTCTTCATTGGTATGGCTTCACAATGCATTAGAAGAAAATGCGACTCAAAATGGTAGAGTAGCCATTGATATTATGTACCTCAATAACACGGTAATTAATCGTGTGGAAGAGCAGATTAAGAACAGCGGATTGAGTGCTGGAGGCAAGCGCAATATTGGCCTGTCATTTGAAAAAATATTGAAGTTTATTAAGGACAAGCGATTCAAACTAGATTTACAAGAGTGGTCAAATCCTTTCCCTCGTCCATCCGATTCCAGAATTAAACTTGATGAAGACAGTCGTAAAGAAGAAGTGGAGAAATGTCCTTCTGACTATCAAATGCTTCAAGTGGCGGATGCCTTTCATAAAGCTAAAACACCTCGTCAAAAATACTTCACCAGTCTATGTGTAATGTTGATGTGTCAGCCAAGCAGAAATACAGAACTTAATGGTTTAACAATAAACTCACTACAAAGAAGTGAAAAGGGACGTTTATATCTAATGTGGCACCCCGCAAAAGGAGGAGACCCAGTTAAAAAGTGGGTGCCTAAACTACTAGAGGATGTCGTACAGCAGGCATTTGACAGACTCATTGATATTTCTGCTCCCGCTAGAGCTGCGGCGAAATTTGCTTTTGAAAATCCCAACATTTTTATGACGCATGAAGAGTGCATTACACTTACTGATTTCCCGCATGACAAACCGTTAACATATAATCAATTTGCAAAAGCAATGTGCTTAAAGACTGGTCTGGATTCAAACGGAACACAGATGAGTTGGACGCATAATGGTTCACTAAAATGGTTACGTAACTTAATAAGCCAAATCAATCATGTGGCAGATTGGAAGAAGGATTTATTGAATGGGTGTAAAGTTTCGCAGGATAACGAAATACTGACTAAACACACTCATAACCCTACTGGGATTAGTATAAAATTCCCTAGTTATAGAGATCTTCGCTCTGTTGTTGACCAAAAATATAAAACAAAAGACTTTCCCAATTATGGTGATGTGAAGCTTTGGGATTGCATTACCTTAGTTCGCGAGAATGAGTTTCACAAAGAGTTTGATGTTAAGCCGTTTTCTTGGGTAATGGTCGGTCATGGAGCTGTGAGTGATGCTATGGGGTCAGATCGCCCTTCAGGAGAAGAAACAATCGAGTCAATCTTTGATGAATTGGCAATCACAGACGAAGATGGCACGCGGTTACAATTGAATACACACCAACCTCGGCATTGGTTGAATACTAAGTTGAAACTGGCTGGTGAAGAAGATTGGCTGATTGCCAAGTGGTCAGGTCGAGCGGATATAGAACAAAATAAAGCTTACGATGGTAGAACTCAAGAGCAAAAGTCACGGTTAACCAAGCGTATAGGCCATGTTGCAAATGGTGAAGGTGTTATGACGGTTGCTCAAGCTAATCAGTTTTTATCGCCATACACATCAGAGTCGCCACCTCCTGCAATCGTGTTGCATGATTTAGGCTTACCAGTCTCTCTCAAGTCACTTGGGATTAATCGCTCAGGTGTCGCTCAGTTCACAGGGTTAGGTTATTGTGTCCACAATTATGCAGAAAGTCCGTGTGTTAAAAATGGCGATTGTGCGGTCTGTAGCGACCATGAATGCCTTAAGGGGCTGCCAAACACTCTAGAAGAGCTTAAAAACCTTGAAAAGCTTAATAAGGAGCAATTAGAGGATGCAATCGTTAAAGCAGGAGACAAAGTTTTCGGTGCTGATCGTTGGGTAACTGCCTCAGGCTTTAGGTTATCAAAGATTAAAACCATTATTGCTATGATGGAAGATCCAAACAGACCTGATGGCACACCTATCAGAATTCCTGACGAATTAGACCCTTCCCCTGTTAAACGGTCACTTAATATTGATGAGCAAAATGTTATACCAATCTTCGACCTTACTGCCTTGGCATTATCTGGTATGGAGGAGTGATAATGGCTTTTGTAACAGATAATAAAGAAACGATTCTAGCGATCATTGATGGTTGGAGCGGTAAGCTTACATATGATCTTCTTTCTGAAAGGCTTCAATCAGAATTGGGCTTAAAACGTCCCCCATCAAGGCACACTTACACAAAGCATGATGAAATCAAACATGCATTTGGCTTAAAGAAAGAAGAGCTTAGAAACAAGAAATCAATTGCTATTGAAGAGGCTAAATCGATATTCGATAGCTCTGATAAATTAAGCCAGCTTTTGGAAAATTTGGACAATGATGATGCAACCATTGCTGAACTTATAAAGCGAGTTGAAAAGCTTGAAAACGAGAACGAAAGGCTTTCTTCAGAGAACAATAGGTTAAGTACCCATAATGACATGTTGCTTGAAAGGTTTGCTAGGTGGCAGCATAATCTTCAGAAGATGGATGGTGTTGATTTGAATAAGCTTGCTGCAACTATTGATAGTGGGTTACCAGCAAAGAATCGAAGTTAATTTTAGCTACATTAACTTACTCCGTTTGTAACAGTACATCAGTTCAGATTAGATAGCGTTCTAATTCAATCAAACTAGCATTGTATTCTTTTAAGAAATAGCTTTTGACTGTTTAAATGAGTTCGCAATCGAATTTCCATCACGAGCTGAAGATGTTGATGAAAATTTAAATGTGTTTGAATTTAAAAACTCAGGATTAGATCCACGTATTTGATATGTTTTTAAAAAGTTATTGGATACCATGATGTTTTTGCATATTCTCATGCATCGCGATCACCTAATACCATCTAAGCCGATCACTTAATACTATCCATCGCGATCACTCAATACCATCGATGCAGATCACTTTTTGGTCAAAATGGTATTGAGTGATCGGCTTGAATGGTATCGTTCAATTTATACTCATTTTTGTCTATCCAGTAGGTGTTTCTAACCGTTATTCTTTTCATTTTTGATGATGAGAATAACCATGCCAACGGCACCTATTTCAATGCGTAAACTTAAAGAGATTTTAAGACTAAAATACGACTGTAAACTCAGTCATCGAAAGATAGCAAACAGCTTATCTATTTCACCTTCAATTGTTTCTAAATATGCCTGTAAATCAGCAGAGTTAGGTATCACTTGCTGGCCGCTTGATGAAAAATGGGATGATCATTCTCTGCAACGAGCATTCTTCAAAACAAAGCCCCGACTAAAAGGCTTTAGTATTCCTGACTGGTTGTTAGTTCAGCAGGAGCTGCGACCCAAAACCATGACGCTATTGCTGCTTTGGCAAGAATACAAAGAGCGACACGAGGAAGGATTTTACAGTTACACCCACTTCTGCCGACAGTACAAGGCATGGCTTAAATGTCAAAAACCGTCCATGCGACAAAACCATAAAGCAGGTGAAAAACTGTTTGTTGATTACTGCGGCCCAACTATGAATATTGTTGATGCTAGTACAGGTGAATACCGTACAGCTCAAGTGTTTGTCGCAGTTATGGGCGCATCTAATTATACGTATGCGGAGGCAACGTATAGCCAAAAGCTAGAAGATTGGGTGATGAGTCATGCTCGCTGTTTTGAGTTTCTTGGTGGTGTGCCAGAGCTGGTAATCCCTGACAACTTAAAAAGTGCGGTAACTAAACCTTGTCGATATGAGCCTGATTTAAATCCAACCTACCAACAATTGGCGACACATTATGATACGGTCATTGTGCCTGCTAGACCTTATAAGCCCAAGGATAAAGCCAAAGCAGAAGTGGGTGTGCAAATTGTCGAACGCTGGATAATGGCACGGCTTCGCAATGAAAGCTTCTTTAGCTTGCGCCAATTAAACCTAAAGATACAAAAACTGCTTGTCGACTTAAACCAGCGGAAAATGAAGAAGCACCCTGGTTCAAGGCTCAGTCAGTTTGAATCCATTGATAAACCTGCTCTCAAACCACTACCCACACAGGCTTACAGTTACACCTTAGTCAAACAAGTAAGCGTGCATATTGATTATCATGTCGAAGTTGAAAAACACTACTACTCAGTACCTCATACCTTGATCAAACAAAAGCTTGAAGCCCATGCCACAGGTCAACTGGTGACACTTTACCATCAGGGTGTTCAAGTAGCCGTTCACCCAAGATCACACCGAGAAGGTGCACACACCACGCTTGATCTACATATGCCAATAGCTCATCAAAAGCAGCAGCAATGGTCACCACAACGGTTCGAACGTTGGGCAGCTAAGTTCGGTGGTTCAACGGAGCAGTTTGTTATGCAATTGATGCAAGCTAAAAAGCATCCAGAGCAAAGCTACCGTGCTTGTATGGGGTTATTAAGCCTAGGTAAGAAGTTTACTGACCAACGTCTTGAAGCAGCCTGTCATCGCGCATTAGCCACAGGTGTTACTCGCGTAAAACAAGTAAAAAACATTTTAGAAAAGGGCTTGGATAAGCAACCCTTGCCACAAGCTCAAGGTGATTTACTACAAGATATTGATCATAAAAATATCCGCGGCAACAACTATTACCATTAATCAAAACTAACAAACCAAAGGAAATCTTATGCAAAATATCAATCAACAAGTCAATAACCAGTTAAGTAACTTAAAGCTAAGCGGTATACGTGATGCACTATTGCAGCAATATGAGCAACCCAATCTCTACGTTGAACAAAGCTTCGAAGAGCGACTAAGCTTATTGCTTGACCATGAAATAACTCAGCGTGATCAGCGTAAAATTGACCGCCTAACTCGACAAGCAAAGTTCAGAGTTGGCGGTACGCTTGCTCAACTCAACTATGGCGCAGCACGACAACTAGATAAAACTCAGATCCGTTCATTAGCACAAGGTGAATGGCTACGCCTTCACCAAAACATTTTGATCACGGGAGCAACGGGGTGTGGCAAAACTTACCTCGCTTGTGCTCTTGGTCAAAACCACTGCCAACAAGGGAGTAGCGTTTATTATTTTAGGCTTAAAGAGCTATTAGAAAAGATGTTCTTAGCGCAAGCCGATGGTAGTTATCGAAAACTGATCAACAAGCTTAGCTCTGCCAATTTACTGATCCTAGATGATTGGGGATTAGAGCCATTAACAGCTCAACAACGCAGTGATTTACTGGAATTAATTGATGCGAGATATGACACAAAATCGACCTTAATTGCCAGCCAATTACCGATAGAAAATTGGTATGAAATGATCGGAGAATCGACACATGCTGATGCGATCCTAGATCGGCTTGTTCACGGAGCAATAAAGTTGGAATTAAAAGGCGAATCGATGCGAAAAAAACTAAATTCCTTGACTGATGGCGATCACTCAAGTTAGATTTTACTAAGGTCTACTGGCAGACAAAAAAGTGATCGGCTTGAATAGTATTGACCGATCGGCTTCATGATATTACGCAGTTTTACTAATGTTGGAAATGAATTGAAATGTTCCAATGTTATTAATTAATAGAGTAAATAATATTACTAACAATTAAGGAGTGTGATGTGGATAGTCAAGGTAGAACTGGCGTAGACAATATTATGGATATGTCAGATGAAGAGTTAAAAGCCTTTGTAAAGGGACGTCTGAATCAATTTGATGGTGTAAAAAGTACTAAGCTTCGATTTGATATGAGTGGTTATGAGAGCAACAAAGGTGCATGTACGGTGCATAATATAAATGTATTAAACCTTTTTGCTGATTTAGGGGTTTATGACTACACAGAATACTTATTCTTGGATTTTTATAAGGGTTGCGGAACAATATATTTTAAATACTGGGGTGATAATAAAAACCATGAGGTGGAAGTTAGCGGTTACACAACTTCTGGTATTATTTTAAAAATAGTTCAGTTGACAGTGTTATCAGGCAGAAATACGAGACGCCGTAGTTAGACCAATAAGTGGGGACGTTGGAGCTTTAATGCTTTTCGGGTAGTGTTTAGAAATCTGTGTCATTTCAATATTATTAAGAAAACAGGAGTGACACATAACTCAATCTTTCGACTTCAACAAAGCATTAACTGAACTTCAAGCTGGTAAAGGTCTTACTGGCGAACAAACAACTCACTGAAGCGGCTCTTAAAGCCGAATTGAGCAGCACCTAGCATCTGAGACTCAAGTTAACCGTAAAAATGGTTCAACCAAAAAAACAGTTAAGTCATCTATAGGTCAATTCGAACTTGAAACGCCCAGAGACCGCTCAGGCACGTTTGAACCTCAACTAGTTAAAAAGAACCAAACCAAATTAACGCCCGAAATTGATGAAAAAATCCTACCTATGTTTGCTTTAGGTATGAGCTATCGAGATATTCGAGGCCACCATCACTGCCGTGACAGACCAGCTGATTCGAGTCTTGGCGTCGTAAGTGGGGCAATCTGTCGGTTTACTTCAAGTATCCAGATTATGTGCGTAAAGCTATTTATACCACGAATGCGATTGAAGCTGTACATCGTCAGTTTAGGCGACTCACCAAGATTAAGGGAGCATTCCCTAATGAAAACAGCTTGATGAAATTATTGTATGCAGGTATATTGAATGCTTAGAAATGGACAATGCCAATCCATAATTGGAATCTGACATTGTCGCAATTGGCCATCCACTTCGAAGGTAGGTTAGATGGTGTGCTAGATATTTAGCAATTTAGGCTGACACAGAATTCTGAACGTCCTCCATGAAACTAATCGTTAGTACTGCATCATACTTCATCTTCAAATAACAAGTATCCCAAAAACTTCGCTGATTCTTCATGAATAGTATGGGTTATATCTGACGCCTCTTTCTCTATTTTTAACAAACGTTCGTCAAGAGAAGCGGCTTGAAGCCCTTGGTAACCATTGTGCGGGTCCATACACGATGCAATTGCTTTATGACTTAGAAAGTTTCGTTCGTCTTTAAACTTGTTGAGACGTTTAATAAGTGTTCCATTGTCGGAAAACTTCTTAAATTCAGTAATCAGTCTCTCTAGAGAATGGTTTTGAAAATCGTCGCCTGACATTCCACAAAACATTCGATTGCCCAAACGCTTATTTATGAGAGCGACAGCATTAGACAAGTAGAGCTTCAACTCCATTTCTATCATCTGACATCCTGACAATGCTCTCGAAACCTTGAGAAAAAACTCATCTTTCTCCATATACCCTCTGCATAGCGAACATTTTATTACTTATACGATACACAGTTATTGCATAATCGCTCTGTTACTACCCTCTGAATATCCATATTGAATTTAGAAAGTATTCACCTATATACGTAAGTGTTCGAATAATAAACATCAGTTGATTTCCTGACTATTAAAGAAGCTTATTCAATCGGAAATACTGAAAGCAAATTTTAAAAAAAGGTAAAGCACCGTAACCCACTGGTTTCAGAATACTGTTTACTGCAACTTTTGACATTGGCGGCTTTGCTAAGTAACTACCTGACATACGGTTCAAACCTTTGTTGCATTTCTTGGAGGTTATCCCTTATTTCTGCCTTTTTGGCTTCGATAGCAGAATTAATCACACTCCAGCTACCAACAAAGATAATACCTATAAGAATACCTGCTATCAAACGATTAGTTAGCCCGTAGTGCTTACGTTTGTACAGGTAAACTGGGTAACCAATAATCCAGAGCAAAGAGATAATGAAAAACCACGAAGTAGCACTATAAGTGCCTTTCTTTCGATCCGTTTTCATTCCGACTTTACTTGCTTCCATTGCGGCAACAATTGCTGTGCCTAGTACAGTTGTCAACATTAGAAGCACCATTGTTTCGCTGGGTGACTGGAATAAATTCATGCCAGACACCCAAAACCAAATTAGCATTGTTGTCACTACAGGGATTGCTAGCAGAAAGATACCGTAATCAACAGCTGGTTTTGTGGATGCTTTATCTGTTGCATCTTGTTCAAGATCAGAGCGGCAATGTTTGCATATCCTTGCAACAGCTAATATTTTTTCGCCACAGAATGGACAATTCTTGACTTCATCGGTCATTACTTATTCCTTTATTTTGTTGCCTAACGTCCTAACTAAAACTACCAATCAACTTTAATTGATCTTTGAAAGTTGTTCCACTAAATTCAATTTTAAGTTTAGGGGGATAGCCTATTACTTACAAATACTTGATACATTATTCAAACAATAGCCTCGAAGGAAACCGAGTTTAGCCTTCAAACATCATAATCTATCACTGTCCGCTTGTCGCTCATAGCTGTCTGTCAGATGAAGTCTAAACCTATTCATCGAAACTGTAAGATCAGATATGAGCTACTACATCTAATTCTGTTAACACCAAGCGACTTTGTCGTATCTTAATTACCAAGCAATTCTGTCGTAATTGCTAATTACCAAGGGAAACTGTCGGTCTCTTTTTTACATGTTTGTTAGTGTTCTTGTTTTTGAATACTAGAAGGCATGTTGAGGATGATTGTGATGGATTCTAAAGCTCAACTAACCGTTGATATAATTGCCAAAGTGGTTGAAGGCAGAATAACAATTGCCAATGCTGCTAAGTTACTCAGTAAGTCTAGACGTTCAATAGAACGCTATGTGAAGAGATATCAGAAAGTCGGTATTCAGTTTGTTGTGCATGGTAACAGTGGCAAAGCCCCACCCAACAAAACGCCGGTATCAATAAAAAAAGCGGTTCAAAAATTGATTCAGGAAAAATATTACGATTTGAATCTGTTGCACTTGGCTGAACAATTAGCTACGAATGAGAACATTGTTATTAAGCGTGAAACCCTTCGCGGTTGGGCACATGATATTCATCACGTTAAACGAGCCAAACGAAGACGTAGCAATGTTCGAAAACGCAGAGAGCGTATGGCAGCGCCGGGCTTAATGATGCAGATGGATGGTAGTCCCCATCGTTGGTTTGGCGATAAGAAGCATTGTTTGATTGCGATGATTGATGATGCCACCAGTGAAGTACATGCAGAGTTCTTCCCATCTGAAACCACCGCTGGTTGTATGAAAGTCATGCGAGATTGCATCGAAACTAAGGGCGTGTTTAAAACGCTGTACGTGGATAGAGCGGGTATCTTCGGCGGCCCTAAGCGTTGCAACTTCTCACAAATGCAGCGTGCATGTGAAGAATTGGGTATTGAGATTATCTTCGCCAATTCGCCTCAAGGTAAAGGCCGTGTTGAACGTGCCTTTGATACATTTCAAGACCGCCTTGTACCTGAGCTAAGGCTTAACAATATTAAAGATATAGCCAGTGCTAATGCATACCTGAAACATGTATTCATCCCACAATTCTGGCAGTCTAGAATTCAAGTGAAATCAAAGCAAGCGCCTGAATTTACACCATTATCGAAACACACCAACCTTGATGATATCTGCGTCATTAAAGACCATCGTAAGATCCGCAATGACCACACCTTCAGCTACGGTAACAAGTTCTATTTGATTGATTCACCGCTAAAACATTCCATAGCTAATCAGAAAATTGAGATCCGAAACACCAGCAAGAAAGGCTTCACCGCACACTTCGCAGGGCGGCAACTCAAGGTATCTGAAGTAAATGAGCCAAGTAAGCTTGAATCAGAAGACTTAACAGTACAAAAGAAACTAGAGGTGTTGGCATTAATCGAAAAGCTTGGAAGTATCAGTGCAGCTTCACGACAAAGTGGCGTCTCACGAGACACTATTCACCGACACTTAAGACTGGTTAAGCAAGGCGGTCCTGATGCCTTAAAACGCCAAGAAACTCCCGATATAAGACATAAAAACTGTGTAGATAAAGCCATCGAAGATGCAGTCGTAAAATTCTCCGTTGAGCATCCCCACCTTGGTCAACAGAAAGTGGCCATCAAGCTGACTGAAGCCCTCGGTATTGATATTAGCGCAGGCGGTGTGCGTAGCATGTGGTTAAGAAACAATTTGAATACCACTGCACTGAGAGTTGCAAGGTCGCAAGCGTTGTAAGAATAGGCATAAATCATAGCCAGTTTAACAACTGGCTGATATGCTATTTACGACAAAGTCGCTCGGTAATTAGACCGACACAATCCCTTGGTAATCACACTACTACATCTAATTCAACTACACTTACACCAATATTCCATCAACGATTTGAGAATCCACAGACGTTATGATATCCAGCACTAATGTGGATACAGCTTTCACATCTGCCAAAGTTACTTCGTTGGACTTCCCATCTTTAGTTCTCCCTGCGCGATGAACGATATCGTGCCGAGTAATTTCTGCTACAGCAAGGCGATCGCTTAAATCATCTGAAATTTTAACCAATAAAACAGAGGGAAAGAATGCTTTAATAGTCTTCACATTATGGAAAGACAAATTGTCTAGGCACTCTATAATCTGATTATCAAGTTGCTCCATCCAAAAGAAGACCTCTGTTACTTTTAAGTTTTTCTGGTTTTTCGAAAATGCGTCGAAGTTTTCAACAAATCTTCTCTTAATGGAATCTTTATTAAGCACCTGTCGTTTTGCTATGTCCGCTAAATAAGCTTCAAGTATTGTAACCAGCCCGCTATAAGAGAGACGTTGTAACACATTATTATCTTTAAACGATTCACTAAGCTTAGTTATATCCTGAATTTCAATCTTTGCTCTTTCGGAAAACTTGGTTTGCCCTGCTTGATACTCTGCAAGATCTTCAAAATCGTCAACCCAACCACTGTCAATTAATGGTGATATATCCAGCTCACAAACTGAATTTGGGGTAACAAATTGAAGAATTGCCCATGCATAACTGTATGATGAGAGACAAGGAAAGTGATAGCCTCCGGCAGTGTAATTAGGGTATTCATCGTATTCAGAACACATGAACTTTAGAAGGTTTTGCTCTGCTTTAGTTAACGATGAAAGTAATTTACTAGGTTCATCACAGCTTCCTGTAATCTCATGTTTTTGCATTGATGCTGCTATGGGGATAAGCTTCAACCAGCTATTCAAAGAGCAACTCTTAAGTCCGTCAATGTAGCATGAATATTCTTCACGGTGTTTAGTGGCAAGTGTCTCGGTTAATAGATCTTCCATATCTTTTATCCATAAACCTTTGAACTCGTTAACCTCTAGTTCAACTGATGCCCTATTAACTCCTTGAAGTTCTAATCTGCGTTTGAGCGTTTCGGTGTCTATACGGTAACCAATAAAGTCTCCTTCTCTGACGCGATCAGCATCATTGAAGAGCCACTTATGATACGTATTTTGCCATTCCTCGATGGAATATTTCCCAAAATCAATTCCAGCCCAAGTAGACATCGCGATCGACTCCTTTTAACAACGATTGTTTTTGATTAATAACTCAGTAATCAGAGATGAACTAATTAAGCTAAACCGAGTAGTATGGTTTAAGACTCATGCCTCTAATTAAAGCTATTATGAATCAATAAATAAACAAGTAAATCCCTTAGCTTTGTAGGCTAATGCAAATTCTTATCACTATGTATACAGCATATGAAAAATAAACTACTCACTGTGATTGCAAAATCTACTTTATTCCCTTTATTTACTGCACCATAGAAAAAAGTCAGGATTAGATCCACGCTTTGGTTATGCTTTTAATTCCGATTTTTTTATCATATATCCTCACGCTAACTTCGAGGAGAGGCTTTTGAACACCACTGTAAAAAATTGGTATATTGTTGGTGTCATGGATGGGAGACAATTAATAGGAGAAGTGTTATATGCTACAGTACAACACGATCAAACTTTTCGCTTTTTCGAAGGGGACTACGTGACAACATCGCGGATCGTATCGATGGATATAGGGGCGCAGCAGGTTATTACATCCAGTCACTCACAGTATCAGCTCATTGGAAAAGGAAAAATGGCAATCATCGATTTAGATGATTTTGAATTACTTCGGCACGGCTTTTCGCCAGAGCAAATTCGGACGTTAAACAGCTCATCGCCTCTTTTAGCCCATTAACTTTTGGTATTCTCAATAAAAAGCATATTGATATTAGAGCTGAGAAAGGCGCACCGTCAGAAAATAAACTTAACGCTATTCAAAAGATAATTATTTTTTGGTTCTCAAAGGAGTATGGTGTTAGGACTACGATAAGACACATCGTGGGTGGAGGTTAAGATGAGTAAAGAAAGAGGCAAGCGTAACAGAGATTTATTTCTCGGTTGGGTTGCAGAAATGAAATCGAAAGAGTCGCCTAATTGGTTGGATTATTGGCATGGTGATACGTTAAGTCCCAAAAAAATTGCTGATGAGCTTGGTTTTGATTCCTCTGCATTTAAGGAAAAAAGAAATAAAAAGCTCTTTGATTTGTTGCAAGAACTTAAACAAGAACTTGCTACCTCAGGGGTTTACCAGCAACGTAAGAAAAACCTGCCTCTCGATAAAGAGATCATTGATGTATCAAAAGAAACTGACGAAGACATCAAAGATAGCGCTAGAGTCAGAGACCTAAAAAGAACAAACCGAAGACTACAAAACGAAAATGCTAAGTTAGCTGCCGAAGTTGCCAAGCTATCTGAATTTAAAGATGTACTGATTGAAATGGGCTTGTGGAAATGAAGAGTAGTGCTTATCTGGTAAGGATCACCAGAATATACCAGTACCACCCGGATAATGTCCGGCTGGGAGCTATTTTTGTTAACCACAAAGCAGGTGCGCATCGTATTGAGATTCTGACTACTCAAGACAAGTTAAATATTGATCCGAAAGTCGGGCAGCAATGGAAAATCCTTAAAGAGCAAAACTTCAGTATCAGACAGCAACAAGTCAGCACAGGTAGGTATGTTGATGTATGGCGCTTTATGGAGCCGACACTGAAATGTATTATGCCAGATAATGGTGCTGGCTTTGTAACCTTTTTAAGCACAGAGAAAGTATTTGAAGGCATAGGTAAAGTAAGTGCTCAATTACTCTGGATTGAATTTAGAAGCGATATATTCAACATCCTAGAATGTGATAAATATGCCCCATACGAAAAAGACCAATCAAAAACAAACTTTCAAGCTGTCAGGGAAGTGCTGCTTAAAGACAAAGCGGTACATGGGCTTTGGAATGGCTATAAAGAGTATTCAAATCTAAAACATTCAGCGCAGTTGGTTGAATGGGAAATAGAAGCCCCTATTCAGCGACAATTGTTCAGATTTGCCGATCAGGATGCTATCAATTTTCTTACCCAGAACCCGTATCGGTTGTTTTCGCTGGGAATGCGGTTTCCGAAGGTAGATGCTATTGCTCAAAAGCACTTTGGTATAAAACAGGACGAAAAAATTAGACTAGTCGCAATCGTTGAGCAAGCATTGAGGTCATGGAGTGATGAAGGTAATACGGTTGCAGATTGGCAAGACATCGAATCATGTGTCTCGGACTCGTTAAATAAAGACGAGCACCTAGTTTCTAAGGCAAAAGAACTCAATGGCGATATCATAGGATTTGTTAAGAAAAACAACCAATACTTTGTTTCTGGCAATTATATATTTGAGAAAACAATAGCCAAACGTTTTGGTAACCTCAGAAAATTAGACAATCGTTGGTCGAGCGAGTTAGAAGAGGCTTTTATAACCTCATTTCCTGCCGATTGGCCCATTGAAAAAGCACAAGAACGTGCCGTAAGGACAGCATTAGTCAGCCATGTCTTCGCCCTTACAGGCGGAGCTGGAACAGGCAAAACAACGACTACTAAGCTGATTGTAAATGCTTATCAAAAATTAGGTTATACGATATACCCCGTTGCACTTTCGGGAAAGGCAGCCCGTAGGCTTCAACAATCAATCGGTAGTGAAGCGAAAACGATTGCAAAACTGTTGCGAGAAACTGATCTTGATGAAGATAAGGCTGTATTACTTGTGGATGAAGCCTCCATGTTGGATGCATATACCATGTGGCGTTTAGTTACTTTGTTTTCTGATAAAGTTCGAATCTTGTTAATTGGTGATCCTTATCAGCTTCCACCGATTAATGCGGGGTTGATTTTAAATGATGTCATTAAAAGCGGTGCAATAAACCATGTGGAACTTGATGTCGTGAAACGACAGGGAGCAGATAGTAGTGTACCTGCATATTCCAATGCAATACGGCACGGCATAATGCCAGAGTCATTAACTACTGCTGATATTACGCTTCAAGAATCTACAGGGAACATTCTGCAAGACGCAGTAACTGCATATTTTGAGTATGACAACGCTATGATAGTCGCTCCTACCAATGATACAGTAAGAAAAGCAAACATTATGCTGCAAGGCGTTGTGAACCCTAATGGCAAGATTCTTGACCTTACGGATATGCCTATTACTAAAGGAAGCTATGATTTCAGGGAAGGTGACCCTGTTGTCATTACCCTGACCAGTTACAAACACGATGTTCAGAATGGTACATTGGGTGTCATTAAGAGTGCTGAACCTACAGATGAATATGCTTGTGTTATTGAACTTGAAGACCTTGATGAAAAAGGTAATAAACGTTTGTTAGAAGTGGATTGGCAATTATTTGAATATATCGATCTTGCTTACTGCTTAACTTTGCATAAATTGCAGGGGTCACAAGCACCGAATGTAATTGTTTTACTTGAACGAGGAAGGTTGCTTGATCGTAGTTGGTTGTATACGGCTGTGACAAGAGCAGAAGATAAAGTACATATTATTGGCAAGGAAACGGATTTTCGTTATGGTGTTAACAAACAAGGCGCAGTTGATACTCGTAAAACCGCCTTGGCAGAAATGTTGAAAAATGTTTAAATTTAACCGTAATTGGTAGAAAATAGCGCAATTAATCTACATTATTGTATTTTAATGTTTAAAAAAGTATTAGGGTCATTTGGTAAAGACCCTTTTATGGTAAAGGTTTTGTTTCTGTACTGACCCTGAATTTATGTATTTTGTCTTAGATAACCGTTCTAGCTTACGCTTAATTAAAAAGTGTTAATATAAAAACATATTAGCCATAAATAAACATCAAACCCAGCGTAATTGCTGGGTTTTTTGTTTTTATACTTGCGGAAAATAGTTATGGTATATTTGATTTTAAGAGCCGGCTTTTACAGGGCTATTATACCAAGTTTATTAAGTTTGTTTCCTGAGGGGATTTTAAAAGGCTTACAGGCCGTGCTATTGATTTCGATAAAGCTTTCATAGGGATGTGAGTCATTAGAACAACGCAGGAGCAGTTGTCGAGAATAACCATTATCTTCAACCAATGCCTTGCCTGCATGGATGTAGGTACTTAGGTTCAGTCTGGAACTATGAACCTGTGCCGCTAAGCCTGTTAAATTTCACTGAGTGGGAAGAAATTTATTAACATTGCTATAATATTCTTAACAAGGCGCTCCAACTCTTTTTTGTTCTAGAGCTATCTGTTGGCGCAGTTACAGTTAGCATATGGTGTATGTGTTGTCTTATCTAGCTTGTAAGATAACTTGAGGTAACATCGAGTTATGTAAACTAGACTCTAAATTGTTTGACGATCATTGAGAGTGAACTGGATTGGTTTGATAAGCTAGTTAAACTCGCTTGCATTGTGCTTGCCGCCTCAACTGTCTCATCGGTTAAAGCTCTGACGTTTTCAATATTTTTAGACACCTCTTCAGCAACATGAGCTTGTTGATCTACTGCATTGGCTATTTCAAAGATTTGGCTTTGAAATTGCCCAATCACCTTGGCAATGTCAGCTAATACCTGTTGTATTTGCTGAGTTAATTGCACGCTATTTTCTGCTTCTAGGCAGCTCGACTCCATAACGCCGACTGCATTAACAGCTGTCGCTTGAAGTTCTTCAATGATTCGTTTGATATTGGCAGTTGACTCTTGGGTGCGAGAAGCAAGTGTTCGCACTTCATCCGCAACAACAGCAAAGCCACGACCTTGCTCACCAGCTCTCGCCGCTTCAATAGCAGCATTCAAGGCTAATAGGTTAGTTTGTTCAGCAATACTACGTATTACGGTAACTGCATCACCAATGCTTTGTGTGCCAGACTTTAACTTTTCTACAACTTGAGAGACATTATCGACATTATTAGACAGTTGCTGGATGCCATGAGTTGCTTAGTTAACAACCTCTGAACCAAGCGATACTTTCTCTTCTGCACTAGTAACTAGCTCTTTTGATTGATTGGTATTATTGGATATATCGATACTGGTTTGAGCTAACTCTGTTGCGGCAGTTGCAACAAGGTCAATTTCTGTTTTTGAGCTTCAACGATATTAGCTGTCTCGCTAGCAATATTTTCTGCTGTTTTGCTAGAAGTAGAGACATCCTTAGTAATAATGACCGTTTGTCTGACTAGTTGTTGAATCGAATCGATAAAGCTATTAAATTCATCTACCAGCTTACCGATTTCGTCGTTCTTTAAAGGCGCTATTCTCTGCGTTAGATCACCATCACCTTCAGCGATGTTTTTCATGGCATTCTGCAGCCTAGTTATCCGTTTAACAAAGGGTAAGACCGTTAACCATACAACAATGGCAATCATTAGAATAATGGCGATAACAATGGCAATTGAAAATCTAAATGCTTCTTCAACCGGTTGTGCTATCAATTGTTCTGGCACGAGGAAGCCTAACTTCCAATTCAGCAAAGGATATTCACTTTTAACTTGATTAAAAATGACCTAATTGTTACCGCGCCAGGCAACTTGGGCAAGGCCAGTTGCATTTTGTGCGACAGTAGCTTGTAATTGCTCAAAGTCTGATGTGTTAGCAAAATGGTCATCGACACTGGCCATAGTATCGCCGGGTTTGAAAGTGTCATTAAATCCAGGGAAGAATACGAGTTTGCCGGTATCTGTCACGAAGAAGGCTTCACCTTAATTTTTATATTTAATATGGGTGAGTAAATCTTTACCTATGGTAGTGATTAATATATCCATGTCACCAATGCCAAGAAGTTTGCCATTTGGCAAGTAATAGGGAGATGTTATGGCAGCCGAAACTGAACCGTCGTTATTATCTACAGCTGGGTCGGTAACGTACATTTTTCCTTTACTTAGTCCTTGTTTCCACCGGGGACGCTGATTGGTGAAATACTTGGCATCATCATAACGACCGTTTAAATCAAAGTATTCATGGGTATTTTCACTACCAAAAAGTACACTTTTTATCGCCGGATCTTGTTCTGAAAAATATTTAAAATAGCGAGTCACGTCCTGATACGGTTTGTTAGTGCTAATATTTGCTAATCGCAGATCGTAATCACTAAACCAGTCAATAACCAGTGGGTTTGAAAATACACTATGATTGATTTGACCTTTAGCAACAAAGAAGTCTTTTACTTTTGTCGATTGTATTGTGACGATATTCTCTATATCAGATATAAGTTGTTTACGGGTATTATCACTGACATTAGATAAAACGAAAAAGGAGGTAATGATAAGTAAAAAAGCGACCGTGCTTGAAATGGTAATAACCAATTGGCGCATTATTGAACGGCTTAAAAAATTAAACATCTTGGTAGCTACCTGCTAAATTATTGTTCTTATTAGGTGTGGTTTAAGAGCGCAAAGTTAGCAAATATTCAAAAAACATAAGTACTTAACTAAAACTTTATCACGCGCTTTAGTAATGGCTATATTTTGCATGCGACAAATTTAGAAAGTTTTAGATAATAAAAAAGGATGCCGAAGCATCCTTTTTTGAACTTTCTTTAAAAAGAGTGGTTATAAATAACTATTTCTTTTTAGCCGCTGCTTCACGTTCTTTAACTTCAGCAATTACTGCTTCAGCTACGTTATTTGGACAAGGTGAGTAGTGAGAGAATTCCATAGAGAATTGCCCACGACCTGATGTCATTGTACGTAAAGATCCGATGTAACCGAACATTTCTGAAAGCGGTACGTCAGCTTTAATACGAACACCAGAAACACCAGCTTCTTGGTCTTTAATCATGCCACGACGACGGTTTAAATCACCAATAACATCACCAACGTGATCTTCAGGAGTGAACACATCAACTTTCATGATAGGTTCGATTAACTGAGCACCAGCTTTTGGAATTGACTGACGGAAAGCGCCTTTAGCAGCGATTTCGAAGGCAACAGCAGATGAATCGACAGCATGGAAACCACCATCGAACAGTTCAACTTCAACATCTAGTACAGGGAAGCCAGCAAGTACACCAGTATCCATCATGCTTTTGAAACCTTTCTCAACAGCAGGGAAGAATTCTTTCGGTACGTTACCACCAACAACTTTAGAAGTGAATGTGAAACCTGAGTTTGGCTCACCTGGACGGATACGGTAATCAATTTTACCAAATTGACCAGAACCACCTGATTGTTTCTTATGCGTGTAGCTATCTTCAATTTCTTGAGTAATAGTTTCACGGTAAGCAACTTGTGGTTTACCAACAGTTAAATCAACACCGTATGTACGCTTAAGAATATCAACTTTAATGTCTAAGTGAAGTTCACCCATACCACGTAAAATTGTTTCACCTGAATCAATATCAGTTTCCACTTGGAATGTTGGATCTTCTGCAACCATTTTACCGATAGCAATACCCATTTTCTCAGAACCACCTTTATCTTTAGGTGTTACTGAGATAGAGATTACTGGTTCAGGGAAAACCATCGCTTCTAATGTACATGAATCTTTAGGATCACATAGCGTGTGACCTGTTTGGACGTTTTTCATACCTACGATAGCTAAGATATCACCAGCTTGAGCAGAAGAAAGCTCAGTACGGTCATCCGCTTGCATTTCAACCATACGGCCAACACGTTCAGTTTTACCTGTGAACGAGTTTAATATGGTATCACCTTTATTTAAGGTACCAGAATAAATGCGGATAAAGGTAAGCGCACCAAAGCGGTCATCCATAATTTTAAATGCTAACGCTTTGAAGGTTTCTTTAGTATCAACGATAGCGAATTTACCAGTAGGCTCGCCTTCTTCATCAGTTAATGGTTGAGGATTAACTTCTGTTGGTGAAGGTAAGTAATCAACAACGGCATCTAGCACTAACTGCATACCTTTGTTTTTAAATGCTGAACCACAGTAAGTTGGGAAGAACATTAATTCACGTGTACCTTTACGGATACAAGCTTTAATTTGCTCTTCAGTAGGCGTAAGTTCGCCTTCTAAGTAATCCATTAATAAATCTTCATCTGCTTCTAGTGCAGTTTCGATCATTTGCTCACGGTATATAGCAGCATCATCAACCATATTGGCTGGAATATCTGTAATTTCGTAATTTTCTGGAAGACCTGAATCATCCCAAACGTAAGCTTTTTGGCTTAAAACGTCAACAACACCTACAAAGTCATCTTCTTCACCAATTGGTAAAGTCATAATAAGTGGGTGAGCACCTAATACTTTTTTAACTTGATCAGTAACACGGTAAAAATTAGCACCTAAACGGTCTAATTTGTTAACGAAGATTAAACGCGCTACTTTAGAGTCGTTGGCATAACGCCAGTTAGTTTCTGATTGTGGTTCAACACCACCACTACCACAGAATACACCAATACCACCATCAAGTACTTTAAGTGAACGGTAAACTTCTACAGTGAAGTCAACGTGACCAGGAGTATCAATTACGTTAAAACGGTGCTTTTTCCATTCACATGTAACAGCAGCAGATTGGATAGTAATACCGCGCTCAGCTTCTTGTTCCATGAAGTCAGTTGTAGACTCACCATCATGAACTTCGCCAGTTTTGTGAATTTTACCTGTTAATTTAAGGATACGTTCAGTTGTCGTTGTTTTACCAGCATCAACGTGAGCGAAGATACCAATATTTCTGTATTTAGCTAAATCTGCCATTACTTTACTCTATTTAATTGAATCACTAAAAAAGTGGAATTGTTGAAAATTTGCGCGCGAGTATATCATTACTTAACTAAAATCGACATAAAAAATTATTGAAGTTTACTAATTATCGCTAAACTAGGGTGAAAAATATAATCTTTAGGTAAAATTAGCTTTTACTCGGATCATAAGTTACCAAGCAGAATTAACTTGCTTTGCTTATATATAGGTAAGACGAATTATCATTTAATAAAAAGATCAGGCACGCCATCGTAGACTCAATATTGATAAGTTGCAGTGATAACTATTTACTATCCTAGCTGTTTTACAAAAATAGTTGAAATTATCGTCTGTCTCTGTATAATACCGCTCCACGTCGAGTTTAACTCTTCGTATTTTTAGTTAACGTATTAGTTTTTATAATTAATAGTTAACAACACAGCAACTCCGATATGGAGTTGAATGTTATAGCGATACTCCCCCCTTTACATAAAAAAGGTGATGGGCAGTATTTTGTTGTTCTTTAAAATGGGGATTTGTCTTAATGTCAAATCAAAGAATTCGCATTCGTTTGAAAGCGTTCGATCATCGTTTGATTGATCAATCAACAGCTGAAATCGTTGATACTGCTAAACGTACAGGCGCACAGGTTCGTGGTCCAATTCCACTTCCTACACGCAAAGAACGTTTCACTATCTTGACTTCACCACACGTTAACAAAGATGCACGTGATCAGTACGAAATTCGTACTCACAAACGCATGATTGATATCGTAGAACCAACTGAAAAGACTGTAGACGCATTAATGCGTTTAGATCTTGCAGCTGGTGTTGACGTTCAAATTAGCTTGGGTTAATAGGAGTTTTAACATGACTATAGGTCTAGTTGGACGTAAATTGGGTATGACTCGCATCTTCTCTGAAGATGGTGTTTCTACTCCTGTTACAGTCCTTGAAGTTGAAGCGAACCGTATTGCTCAGGTTAAAACTGTTGACAATGATGGTTATTCAGCGCTTCAAGTTACTACGGGTAGCAAAAAAGCTAATCGTACTAACAAACCAACAGCCGGACATTTTGCAAAAGCTGGTATCGAAGCAGGCCGTGGCCTGTGGGAATTCCGTTTAAATGCAAATGAAGGCGAAGGTCTTGAAGCTGGCAGTGAAATCACTGTTGAGCTATTCAATGACACGAAATTAGTGGATGTTACTGGCACCTCAAAAGGTAAAGGTTTCCAAGGTGGTATTAAGCGTTGGAATTTTTCAATGCAAGATGCAACTCATGGTAACTCACTATCTCACCGTTCAAACGGTTCGATAGGTATGTGTCAAACACCAGGTCGTGTTTTTAAAGGTAAAAAAATGTCTGGTCATATGGGTGCTGCGAAAGTAACTACGCAAAACCTTGAATTGGTTCGTGTTGATGCAGAACGTAACTTGCTCCTTATTAAAGGTGCGGTTCCGGGTGCAATCAACGGTAGCGTAATCATCAAACCAGCTGTTAAAGCCTAGTCCAGGAGATTTGTGATGGAATTAGCATTAAAAGACGCTTCAGGCGCTCTTGAAGTTTCTGAAACAACTTTTGGACTTGAGTTTAATGAAGCTCTTGTACACCAAGTAGTAGTTGCTTATGCAGCAGGTGCTCGTGCAGGTACTCGTGCTCAAAAAACTCGTTCAGAAGTTAGTGGCGGTGGCGCAAAACCATGGCGTCAAAAAGGTACTGGCCGTGCACGTGCTGGTACTAGTCGTGGTCCAATCTGGCGTACAGGTGGCGTAACATTCGCTGCTAAGCCACAAGATCACAGCCAAAAAGTTAACCGTAAAATGTACCGTGGTGCGATTAAAAGCATCCTTTCTGAGTTAGTTCGTCAAGAACGCTTAGTTGTGGTAGAAAATTTTACAGTTGAAACACCAAAAACTAAAGAATTAGTAGCTAAACTAAACGGTTTGGAGTTAAAAGACGTATTAATCGTTACTCCAGAACTTGATGAGAACTTGTTCTTGTCAGCGCGTAACTTGTATAAAGTTGACGTTCGTGACGTAGACGGTATTGACCCAGTTAGTTTGGTTGGTTTCGAAAAAGTTTTGATGACTGCGTCTGCAGTTAAACAACTTGAGGAGATGTTAGGATGATAAACGAAGAACGTTTACTGAAAGTGCTTTTAGCACCAAACATTTCTGAGAAAAGCACAATGGCCGCTGAAGCAAACAACACGGTTGTTTTCAAAGTTGTTACTACTGCTACTAAAGCTGAAATCAAAGCTGCTGTTGAGAAACTTTTCGAAGTTTCAGTTGACGGTGTTCGCACATTAAATGTTAAAGGTAAAGTGAAACGTACTGGTGCTCGTTTTGGTCGCAGAAGCGACTGGAAAAAAGCATACGTTACTCTTGCTGAAGGCAGCGACATCGACTTCGTCGGCGCGGAATCATAGGAGTTTACGAAAATGGCTATAGTTAAATGTAAACCTACTTCTCCGGGTCGTCGCCACGTAGTTAAAGTGGTAAACACGGAGTTGCATAAAGGTAAGCCTTACGCACCATTGTTAGACACTAAGTCTAAGTCTGGCGGTCGTAACAATAATGGTCGCATTACGGTTCGTCACATTGGTGGTGGACACAAGCAACATTATCGTATGGTTGACTTTAAACGTAATAAAGATGGTATCCCTGCAAAAGTTGAACGTTTGGAATATGATCCAAACCGTTCTGCTAACATTGCACTTGTATTATATGCAGATGGTGAACGTCGTTACATCTTAGCCCCTAAAGGCTTAAGCGCTGGAGATTCAATCCAGTCAGGTGTTGATGCTCCTATCAAAGTAGGTAATACAATGCCATTACGCAACACACCATTAGGTAGTGTTGTGCATGCAATCGAACTTAAGCCAGGTAAAGGTGCTCAAATTGCACGTGCTGCTGGTACTTACGCTCAGTTAGTTGCTAAAGACGGTGCATATGTCACTTTACGTCTTCGCTCTGGTGAAATGCGTAAAATTGAGTCTGACTGTCGTGCTACTTTAGGTGAAATCGGCAATTCTGAACACATGCTTCGCTCTTTGGGTAAAGCTGGTGCTTCAAGATGGCGCGGTGTTCGCCCAACTGTTCGTGGTGTTGCCATGAACCCAGTTGACCATCCACACGGTGGTGGTGAAGGTAAAACATCAGGCGGTCGTCATCCGGTATCACCTTGGGGTGTACCAACTAAGGGTTACAAGACTCGTTCTAACAAGCGTACCGATAAATTTATCGTACGTCGTCGTACTAAGTAATAGTACTTTTAATTAAAGAGGAATCACCATGCCACGTTCTCTCAAGAAAGGTCCATTTATAGACCTACACTTGTTGACGAAGGTAGAGACAGCGGTGGAAAGCGGGAATAAAAAGCCAATTAAAACTTGGTCCCGTCGTTCAATGATCATACCAAACATGATCGGATTGACCATTGCCGTCCATAATGGCCGTCAACACGTACCTGTATTTGTAACTGATGAAATGATCGGTCATAAATTAGGTGAATTTGCACCAACTCGTACTTACCGTGGCCATGTCGCGGATAAGAAAGCGAAGAGATAGGGGAAATTAGATGGAAGCTATTGCTAAACATAAATTTGCCCGTGGTTCAGCGCAAAAAGCACGTTTAGTTGTGGATCAAATCCGCGGCTTACACGTTGAAAAAGCACTTGAAATCTTAACATTCAGCAATAAATCTGCTGCTGTTTTGGTTAAAAAAGTACTTGATTCAGCGATTGCTAACGCAGAACACAATGAAGGTGCAGACATTGACGAACTTATCGTAAAAACTATTATGGTTGACGATGGTCCAACAATGAAACGTATTAAGCCTCGTGCGAAAGGTCGCGCGGATCGTATCCTTAAGCGTACAAGTCACATTACTGTGATTGTATCTGATAGCTAGGAGATATTAGAATGGGTCAAAAAGTCCATCCAAATGGTATACGCCTAGGTATCACGAAACCTTTCGCGTCTACTTGGTTTGCAAGTACTAAAGATTTCGCAGCTAATTTACACGGTGACCATTTGGTTCGTGAATATTTAACTGAAAAGCTTAAGCGTGCTTCATTATCAAAAATCGTAATTGAACGTCCAGCTAAATCTATCCGCGTTACAATTCACACGGCTCGTCCGGGTGTTGTAATCGGTAAAAAAGGCGAAGATGTAGAAAAATTACGTTTAGCGGTTTCTAAAATTGCTGGTGTTCCTGCTCAAATCAACATTGCTGAAGTGCGTAAACCAGAAATGGATTCGCAGCTTGTTGCTGACAGCATTGCTAGTCAATTAGAGCGTCGTGTAATGTTCCGTCGTGCGATGAAACGTGCTGTACAAAATGCTATGCGTCTAGGCGCAAAAGGTATTAAAGTACAAGTAAGTGGTCGTCTTGGTGGTGCAGATATTGCTCGTGCTGAATGGTATCGTGAAGGTCGTGTTCCACTACACACTTTACGTGCTGACATTGATTACTCAATTGCGCGTGCTGATACCACTTACGGTGTTATCGGTATCAAAGTATGGATCTTTAAAGGTGAAGTAATTGGCAAAATGCCATTACAAGCTGAGCAACCAGCAGCTAAGCCTAAAAGAAAACCTAACCGCAAGACCAGTAAGTAGAGGAATAAGTAATGTTACAACCAAAACGTACTAAATTCCGTAAGCAATTTAAACTGCGTAACCGTGGTCTTGCACACACTGGTAGCTCAGTTAGCTTCGGTACTTTCGGGTTAAAATCAATGGAACGTGGTCGTATGACTGCGCGTCAAATTGAAGCAGCTCGTCGAGCAATGACTCGTCACGTGAAGCGTCAAGGTAAAATCTGGATTCGAGTATTCCCTGATAAGCCAATTACCAAAAAACCTCTTGAGGTTCGTATGGGTAAAGGTAAAGGTTCAGTAGAATATTGGGTATGCCAAATTCTTCCTGGTCGTGTTCTTTATGAAATGGAAGGTGTTTCGGAAGAGATTGCACGCGAAGCATTTGCTTTAGCAGCAGCCAAACTTCCTTTCAAAACTACTTTCGTAACTAGAACGGTGATGTAATGAAAGCAAGCGAATTGAAAGAAAAAAGCATTGAAGAGCTAAACGCTGAATTGCTTGAATTGCTACGCGAACAGTTTAACTATCGCATGCAAGCAAGCACTGGCCAATTAGCACAAACTCATTTGCTAAGAAATGTACGCCGTAATATCGCGCGTGTTAAGACTATCATAACTGAAAAGGCAGGTAAGTAATGAGCGAAGCAAAAATTCGTACACTACAAGGTCGTGTCATCAGTGACAAAATGGATAAGTCTATCACTGTCCTGATCGAACGTCGTGTTAAGCATCCTATATATGGTAAGTTCATGACGCGTTCAACTAAGTTGAAAGCGCATGATGAAACTAACCAATGTACAACGGGTGATTTAGTAGCTATTCGTGAATGTGCACCAATTTCTAAGACTAAGTCTTGGGCATTGGTAAGCGTATTAGAAAAGGCTTAACCGCTTAATCTAATTCACAAAAAGTACTATTAATAAGGCTCTGCTTCGGCAGGGCCTTTTTATTATCTGAAGAAAGTTGTCTTATTTCGGATTATAACCCTAAGTTAGTTGATGCTTTTGAACCGCTAGAACGGTTACTATCACGGACATTATCTTTTTACTGAGCTTTATTTATGAACAATAAAAGTTATTGTTGGCAGTAGTTGGACTTAGTAACGGGTATATTAAACTCACTTTAGTGTTCATTTTTTAGCTAAATTTAGTATCACTTTATAATAACCGGTGTTATAATCTCGCGCCCGCTCGTTATGGGTGGGTAGTAAAAGGCAGTGACGGGTCTAATTTTTGGCCTTAAATTTCTATCTTTTCATATGTGTAAAAGATAATTAGCGGAGCAATATAAATGATCCAAATGCAATCACAATTGAACGTGGCTGATAACAGTGGCGCTCGTCGTGTACAATGTATAAAGGTTCTTGGTGGCTCGCACCGTCGCTACGCACGCATTGGTGACATCATCAAAATTGCAGTGAAGGAAGCAAATCCTCGCGGCAAGGTTAAGAAAGGTGATGTATTAACTGCGGTAGTGGTGCGCACAAAGAAAGGTGTTCGTCGTTCAGATGGTTCAACCATCCGTTTTGATGAAAACGCGGCTGTAATGTTAAATGCTAACTTACAACCAATTGGTACTCGTATTTTCGGGCCTGTGACACGTGAACTTCGTAATGAAAAATTTATGAAAATCGTATCATTAGCACCAGAAGTACTATAAGGAGTCACGATAATGGCATCTAAGATTCGTCGTGATGATGAAGTAATCGTACTTGCAGGTAAAGACAAGGGCAAAACTGGTAAAGTGACCAAAGTTCTTGTTGAAGAAAGCAAAGTATTTGTTGAAGGTATCAACTTAATCAAGAAGCACACTAAGCCTGTACCTCAGTTACAGCAGCCTGGTGGGATTGTTGAAAAAGAAGCACCTTTAAATGTATCCAACGTTGCGATTGTTAACCCAAAAACTGGGAAAGCAGATCGTGTTGGTTTTAGAGATGAAGACGGCAAAAAAGTTCGTTTCTTCAAATCTAATAACGAATTAATTTAATTGGAGTAAACGATGGCGAAACTGCATGATTTTTACAAAGATACAATTGTTGCAGAGCTTCAAAAGAAGTTTGAATACAAAAGTGTCATGCAAGTCCCTCGGATTGAAAAGATCACCCTCAACATGGGTGTTGGCGAAGCTATTGCTGATAAAAAAGTATTAGAACATGCCACAAATGATCTTACTGCAATCTCAGGTCAAAAGCCGATCACGACAGTTGCACGCAAATCAGTTGCGGGCTTCAAAATTCGTGAAGGCTATCCTATTGGCACAAAAGTAACTCTACGTGGCGAACGTATGTGGGAATTTTTAGAGCGTTTAATCTCTATTTCTATTCCTCGTATCCGCGATTTCCGTGGCTTGAATCCTAAGTCATTCGATGGTCGTGGTAACTACAGCATGGGCGTACGTGAGCAAATCATTTTCCCTGAAATCGATTACGATAAAATCGATAAAATTCGCGGAATGGATATCACTATCACTACAAGTGCGAAGGACAATGAAGAGGGTCATGCATTATTGACTGCCTTCAACTTCCCATTTAAGAAGAAGGTGTAGAGTTATGGCTAAAACGTCAATGAAAGCTCGTGAAGCTAAAAGAACCAAATTGGTTGCACAATATGCTGAAAAGCGTAGTGCACTTAAAGCTATCATCTCTGGTGTAGATTCTTCTGAAGAAGAACGCTGGGATGCAGTATTGAAACTTCAAGCATTACCTCGTGATTCGAGCAGTAGTCGTCAACGTAATCGTTGTAACATTACTGGCCGTCCACATGGGTTCTTACGTAAATTCGGTTTAAGCCGTATTAAATTACGTGAAACTATGATGCGCGGTGAAGTTCCAGGTCTTAAGAAAGCTAGTTGGTAATTCACGGGAGTAAATGGTTATGATGACTGATCCTATCGCGGATATGTTTACACGCATTCGCAACGGTCAATCTGCAGCAAAGACTGCAGTAACAATGCCATCTTCTAAGGTTAAAGTTGCAATTGCCAACTTACTTAAAGAAGAAGGTTACATTTCAGAGTTTTCAGTTGCTGAAGGTGCTAAACCTGAACTAACTGTTGAATTGAAATATTTTGAAGGTAAAGAAGTAATTGAAGTGATCAAACGTGTTTCACGTCCAGGTCTTCGCGTATACAAAGGTGCTCAAGAGCTTCCTAAAGTATTAGCAGGTATGGGTATCGCTATTATTTCTACTTCTAAAGGTCTAATGACTGATCGCGCCGCTCGCAATGCGGGTCTTGGCGGTGAAGTTCTTGGTTTCGTAGAGTAAAGGAGCAGAATATGTCACGTGTTGCAAAAGCACCAGTCGCAATCCCTGCAGGCGTTACTATTACGTTATCAGGTCAAGACATTAAAGTTAAAGGTCCAATTGGCGAACTATCTCACACGATTCATGATGCGGTTGTTGTTTCTCAAGAAGAAAACAATATCATCACTAATATCGTTGCTGACGTTAGAGGCGCTTGGGCTCAAGCCGGTACTGTTCGTTCTTTAATCAATAATATGGTTGAAGGCGTAAGTAAAGGTTTTGAAAAGAAATTATTGTTAAACGGTGTTGGTTACCGTGCTAAAGCTGCAGGTAAGAACTTAAACTTATCTCTAGGCTTCTCGCATCCGGTTGATCACGCAATTCCTGAAGGAATTACTGTTGAAACTCCTAGCCAAACTGAAATCATACTGAAAGGTGCTGATAAACAGTTGGTCGGTCAAACTGCAGCGAACGTTCGCGCATACCGTAAACCTGAGCCTTACAAAGGTAAAGGGATTCGTTATAGCGATGAGAATGTACGTCGTAAAGAAGCTAAGAAGAAGTAGGGTAATACTATGGATAAGAAAACATCTCGTTTGCGCCGCGCTAAACGCGCTCGTGCAAAAATTAGCGAGTTGGGTGCGAATCGTTTAGTTGTATTCCGTACTCCTCGTCATATTTACGCGCAATTGATCGCTCCAACAGGTTCTGAAGTAATCGCAGCAGCGTCTACTTTAGACAAAGAAGTTAGTGCTCAGTTAGAAAAAACAGGTAACGTTGAAGCAGCTACGGCTGTAGGTAAGGCAATTGCAGAACGTGCAGTCGCTAAAGGCATCACTAGTGTTGCTTTTGACCGTTCAGGTTTCCGTTACCATGGTCGCGTGAAAGCGTTAGCAGATGCAGCTCGCGAAGCTGGTCTTCAGTTTTAGGGGTTGATAATGGCTAATCATAATCAAGAAAACTCACAACAAAGTGATATGGCTGAAAAGCTAATCGCAGTTAACCGCGTATCAAAAGTGGTTAAAGGTGGTCGTATTTTCAGTTTCACAGCACTAACAGTAGTTGGTGATGGCGCTGGTCGCGTTGGTTTTGGTTACGGTAAAGCACGTGAAGTGCCTGCTGCAATCCAAAAAGCAATGGAAAAAGCACGTCGTAACTTAGTAACCGTTGATTTGAAGGGTACTACTCTTCAGCATGCTATCAAAGGCAAGCACTCTGGTTCTAAAGTTTACATGCAACCAGCTTCTGAAGGTACAGGTATCATCGCCGGTGGCGCGATGCGTGCAGTACTTGAAGTTGCAGGCGTTCAGAACGTATTGTCAAAAGCATACGGTTCTACTAACCCAATCAACGTAGTTCGCGCTACTGTATCTGCTCTTGCGAATATGCATTCGCCTGAAGCTGTTGCAGCTAAACGTGGCAAAAGCGTTTCAGACATTTTGGGGTAATTGAGCATGGCTAAAACAGTTAGAATAACTCAGTTAAAAAGTTCTATCGGTCGTTTACCGAAGCATAGAGCTACATTAAAGGGTCTTGGTTTACGTCGTATTCGTCATACAGTAGAGTTAGAAGATACTCCATCTGTACGCGGTATGATCAATCAAGTATCTTATATGATTAAGGTGGAGGATTAATAATGCATTTAAATACTTTATCTCCTGCACCAGGTGCTAAGAAAGCCAAGAAACGCTGTGGTCGTGGTATTGGTTCTGGCATAGGCAAAACAGGTGGTCGTGGTCACAAAGGTCAGAAGTCTCGTTCTGGCGGTAGTGTACGTCCTGGTTTCGAAGGTGGTCAAATGCCATTGAAACAACGTTTACCTAAGTTTGGTTTCACGTCACGTAAATCTTTAGTTCGCGCTGAAGTACGTTTACATGAACTAAATAACATCACAGGTGATGTTGTCGATATCTTTGCCCTTAAAGATGCTAACTTAATCACACGTAACATTGTGTCTGTGAAAATCATGCTTTCTGGTGAGATCACTCGTCCAATTACTGTTCGTGGTTTAGGTGTTACTAAAGGCGCTCGTGCAGCTATTGAAGCTGCTGGCGGAAAAATCGAGGAATAGTACAGAATGGCTAAACCAGGAATGGATAATAAAGCGCAAGGCGGATTGTCTGAGCTTAAACAAAGGTTATGGTTTGTATTCGGGGCATTAGTTGTGCTTCGTTTAGGAACATTTGTGCCAATCCCTGGTATTGACGCCGCTGTATTAGCTCAGTTGTTTGAACAACAAAAGGGCACTATCGTAGAGATGTTTAACATGTTCTCCGGTGGTGCACTTGAGCGAGCCTCTGTATTGGCACTAGGTATTATGCCGTACATCTCAGCTTCAATCATAATGCAATTAATGACGGTCATGCACCCGAGAATGGCAGAATTGAAAAAAGAAGGTGAAGCTGGACGACGTAAGATCAGTCAATACACCCGCTACGGCACTTTAGTTCTAGCGACTGTACAATCAATTGCAATTGCAAGAAGTTTACCGGGAATGATGCCAGGTCTAGTAATGGATGCAGGTTTCGGTTTCTACTTTGCTGCGGTAGTAAGTTTGGTTACTGGTACCATGTTTTTAATGTGGTTAGGTGAGCAAATTACAGAACGCGGTATTGGTAATGGTATTTCGATCTTAATATTTGCAGGTATTGTTGCTGGTATGCCGTCAGCTGTTGGTCAAACAGCAGAGGCGGCGCGTCAAGGTGAATTGCACTTATTAGTATTGTTGCTAATTGGCGTAATTATATTTGCTACAACTTTCTTTGTAGTATTTGTGGAACGTGGTCAACGACGTATTGTTGTTAACTACGCTAAGCGTCAGCAAGGCCGTAAGGTTTTTGCCGCGCAAAGCACACATTTACCTTTAAAAGTGAATATGGCAGGTGTTATTCCACCAATCTTCGCTTCAAGTATTATCTTGTTCCCTGGCACGCTTGCGAGCTGGTTCGGACAAGGTGATGGTATGGTTGCTGATTTCCTTCAAGAAGTATCAATTGCTATTTCTCCAGGACAGCCGCTATATGTCATGTTACTTGCAGCAGCGATAATATTTTTCTGTTTCTTTTACACGGCTCTTGTTTTCAATCCGCGTGAAACGGCAGATAACCTGAAAAAATCTGGTGCGTTTATTCCTGGGATTCGTCCTGGCGAGCAAACGTCTAAATATATCGATAAAGTTATGACTCGTTTAACCTTAGCGGGTGCGATGTATATAACCTTTATCTGTTTAGTACCTCAGTTTATTATCATGGCATGGGACGTCAATTTTTACTTTGGCGGCACATCACTACTTATTATTGTAGTTGTGATAATGGATTTTATGGCACAAGTACAGACCCATTTGATGTCACATCAATATGATAATGTACTTAAAAAAGCAAACCTTAAGGGCTATGGTCGTTAGGCTGAGTCATTAGGTAACGGAGTATAAAATGAAAGTACGTGCATCCGTAAAAAAGATTTGTCGTAACTGTAAAGTTGTTAAACGTGCTGGTGTTGTTCGTGTAATTTGCGAAGAGCCAAAGCATAAGCAACGTCAAGGTTAATATTAACCTAAGCGAAAGCTAAATCTTTTAGAAGTGGTATTATGTAGATAATTCTGTATAATGCCGCTTCGATTTGCAAAGAAATGCGGCTGGTTGAGTATCCTAACGGGCTTTTCAACTGGCAAATTTTAATTAAAAGTAGGAGATGTGTTTAGTGGCCCGTATCGCTGGCATTAACATCCCTGATCGTAAGCATGCAGTAATCGCCATTACTGCGATCTTCGGTATCGGAGCAACACGTGCGAAAGCAATTTGTGTTGCAACTGGTATTGCAGAGTCAACTAAGATCAGTGAATTGGACGAAGCTCAAATTGATTTGCTTCGTGCAGAAGTGGATAAATACACCGTAGAAGGTGATTTACGCCGTGAAGTTTCAATGAACATTAAACGTCTTATGGATTTAGGTTGTTACCGTGGTATTCGCCACCGTCGCAGTCTTCCTCTACGTGGTCAACGCACTAAAACTAATGCGCGCACCCGTAAAGGTCCTCGTAAGCCAATTAAGAAGTAAGAGGAACTAGACAATGGCTAAAACACCTGTACGTACGCGTAAACGCGTAAAAAAACAAGTTGCTGACGGCATGGCTCATATCCATGCATCTTTCAACAACACAATCGTAACTCTTACAGATCGTCAAGGTAACGCCTTATCATGGGCGACTGCTGGTGGTTCAGGTTTCCGTGGTTCACGTAAATCTACTCCATTTGCTGCGCAAGTAGCTGCAGATCGTGCTGGTAAAGCTGCACAAGAGTTTGGCTTGAAGAATATTGAAGTGTTCGTTAAAGGTCCGGGTCCAGGTCGTGAATCTGCTATCCGTGCTTTAAATGCTGCTGGTTTTAAAATCACCAACATTACTGACGTTACACCTATTCCTCATAATGGTTGTCGTCCTCCTAAGAAACGTCGCGTTTAATCGTACTTTTTTTAGGATAGTTGGAGAAAGAAAATGGCTAGATATTTAGGTCCTAAGTTAAAGCTTAGTCGCCGCGAAGGTACAGATTTGTTCCTTAAAAGCGGTGTTAGAGCAATTGACACTAAATGTAAAATCGAAACAATACCAGGTCAACATGGCGCCCGTCGCGGTCGTTTATCTGACTACGGTATTCAACTTCGTGAAAAACAAAAAGTTCGTCGTATATATGGCGTACTAGAAAAACAATTCCGCAACTACTATAAAGAAGCGGCTCGTCTAAAAGGCAATACAGGTGAAAACTTGTTGCAACTTTTAGAGAAACGTCTTGATAACGTAGTATACCGTATGGGCTATGCCAGCACTCGTGCTGAAGCTCGTCAACTAGTTAGCCACAAAGCTATCGTAGTTAACGGTGTTGTTGTTAATATTCCATCTTTCACTGTTAAAGCCGAAGATGTAGTTTCTATACGTGAAAAATCTAAAACTCAAGCGCGTATTATCGCTGCTTTAGAATTAGCTGAGCAACGTGAGAAGCCAGTTTGGGTTGAAGTAGATAACAAGAAACTTGAAGGCGTTTTCAAACGTGTTCCTGATCGTTCTGACTTGTCTGCCGAAATTAATGAACAGTTGATTGTTGAACTTTACTCTAAGTAAAGTTGCACTTTAAGAGAGGACATAATGCAGGGTTCTGTAACCGAATTCCTTAGACCACGATTGGTTGATATCGAAACTGTTAGTGCTACTCGCGCTAAAGTAACTTTAGAGCCATTAGAGCGTGGTTTTGGTCACACTTTAGGTAATGCGTTACGCCGCATTCTTTTATCTTCAATGCCAGGTTGTGCTGTAACTGAAGTTGAAATTGACGGTGTACTTCATGAGTACAGCAGTAAAGAAGGTGTGCAAGAAGACATCATCGAAATACTGTTAAACCTTAAGGGACTAGCTATAAAGTTAGAAGGCAAAGATGAAGCTGTTCTTACCTTAACTAAGTCCGGTGAAGGCCCTGTAACGGCTGCCGATATCCAACATGATGGTGATGTAGAAATTGCAAATCCAACACATGTAATCTGTAATTTGACAGGTGATGGCTCTATCAGTATGCGTATAAAGGTTGAAATGGGACGTGGTTATGTTCCTGCTTCAGCTCGACGCGATGCCGAGGAAGAAGATCGTGCAATCGGACGTTTGTTAGTTGATGCTTCATTCAGTCCCGTTGTAAGAATTGCCTATGATGTTGATTCTGCACGTGTTGAACAGCGTACAGACTTGGACAAACTGGTTTTAGACATGGAAACTAACGGTACGTTAGACCCTGAAGAAGCAATTCGTCGCGCTTCAACAATTTTAGCTGAACAGCTAGATGCGTTTGTAGAGCTTCGTGATGTAACTGAAGTAGAGCCAAAAGAGGAAAAACCACTGTTTGATCCTATTTTGCTTCGTCCTGTTGATGACCTTGAACTTACTGTTCGTTCAGCAAACTGCCTAAAAGCAGAAGCAATTCAATATATTGGCGATTTAGTACAGCGTGCTGAAGTTGAGCTTCTTAAAACACCTAATTTAGGTAAGAAGTCTCTAACTGAAATCAAAGACGTTTTGGCGTCTCGTGGTTTGTCTCTAGGTATGCGCCTAGAAAACTGGCCACCTGAAAGCATAGCTGATAACGACTAAGTCGATCATCGTTTTTTTAATAGTTGAGAGAAGGATTAACTTATGCGCCATCGTAAAAGCGGTCGCCAGTTAAACCGTAATAGCAGTCATCGTAAAGCGATGTTCCGCAATATGGCAAGCTCTTTAGTGAAGCACGGTTTGATTAAAACGACTGTAGCTAAAGCTAAAGAACTACGTATGGTTGTAGAGCCATTGATTACATTGGCTAAGACCGACAGTGTTGCAAATCGCCGTTTAGCGTTTGCTCGTACACAAGATAAAGAAGTAGTAGGTATTTTATTCAACGAACTTGGTCCTCGTTACCAAGAACGTCCAGGTGGTTACACTCGCATTTTAAAATGTGGTTTCCGTACTGGTGATAAAGCGCCTATGGCTTACGTTGAACTTGTCGACCGCCCAGCAGCTGAAGAAGCCGCTGAAGCAGTTGAAGAGGTTAGCGCAGAAGCATAATTTAGTTTTTACTAAATTTATTTCTGTCGGAATTGAAAGCGGAGCCTAGGCTCCGCTTTTTTGTGCCTCAAAAACACCGACACGAGCTAAAAACTTGACCCATCAAGTAATACCTCGTATAACAATTACCCACGTAAAAATAGGCAGATACACTTTATGTCATCACGTAACCCGATCATTGCCGTCACAGGCTCTTCAGGAGCTGGTACTTCAACGACAACCGAATCGTTTGAACATATATTCCGCACGCAAGGTATTACTTCAGCGACTGTTGAAGGTGACAGCTTTCATCGTTATTCGCGCCCAGAAATGGATTTAGAGAAGCGTAAGGCGAGAGAAGATCAGCGTAATATTAGTTATTTTGGTGATGCAGCTAATGACTTTGATGCCTTAGAAAAGCTATTTAAGGACTATTCTGAAACTGGTCGGGGGAAAATGCGTAGATACCTGCATACCTTTGATGAAGCCGTACCTTATAACCAAATGCCAGGCACATTTACTCCTTGGGAGGAGCTTGGCGATGGCACAGACTTACTTTTTTATGAAGGCTTACATGGCGGCGTAGTAACAGAAAAAAATGATGTCGCTAAACATGTAGACTTACTTATTGGCATGGTACCGATTGTTAACCTTGAATGGATACAGAAAATAATACGTGATACCAATAAACGTGGTCATAGTCGAGAGTCTGTTACGGCGAGTATTGTTAGAAGTATGGAAGATTATATTTCTTTTATCACCCCGCAATTTTCGCGTACTCATGTTAATTTTCAGCGCGTTCCTACCGTCGATACTTCAAACCCGTTTAGTGCGAAAGCAATCCCGACATTGGACGAAAGCTTTGTGGTGATCCGATTTAGAGATTCAACTAATGTCGATTTCCCTTATTATTTAAGTATGATTGATGGTGCATTTATGTCTCGCATGAATACCCTTGTGGTACCTGGTGGGAAAATGGGTTTAGCAATGGAGTTGATATTAACCCCGTTGATCACTGAGTTAATGAATAAGAAAAATAAAGCCAATAAGCAACTTGATTGGATGAGTGACTTATAAATTTATCACCTTGGGGGAGCTATCTCACTGAATGTTGCGAATATTTGATAAACATTAGGAGAGATAGCTAGCAAGGTCAATCTGGCCTGATAAGTGTTTTAGCTGCCGACAGCTAAAGGTTATCGTTGCAAAACTTTAATCTCAAAATCATGGGTTATTTTGACCGATTTATTAAGCATCAAGGCCACAGAGCAATATTTATCAGCAGATAAACTTACCGCTCGCTCAACATGTTTTTCACTGATATTGTTGCCCTCAATAATGAAGTGTAAATGAATATCAGAAAATAATTTAGGCACTGTATCGACGCGCTTAGCTGTGATCTCTACTTTGCAGCCTTGAATCTCTTGGCGTGCTTTTTTTAATATACTGACGACATCAACTGATGAGCATGCACCTAAAGATAATAGCACATTTTCCAATGGACTCGGGGCTAAGGCTCCGGCATTTGCATCTAACACTAGCGTATGGCCACTTTCAGATGTCGCCATAAATAATTCATCACCGATCCACTTTATTTCTGCTTTCATTATGTCTTCCAAAATACGTTGAGTATTAATATTGTATGGAATTCGCTCGCTATTAGCTAGACTGCCCTATAGATAAAATAGTGGGAATTTTCGTGTTGTATTAATAAGGGAATGTGGCGCACCCAGCAGGAGTCGAACCTGCGACCTCTGCCTCCGGAGGGCAGCGCTCTATCCAGCTGAGCTATGGGTGCATAATGAAATGATTTAAGCGCGGCAAATAGTATAGAGTATCGTTGTTTATGTCTAGCAAGAATATGGATTTATTGACTAGCCTCTCAAATGTTATTAATTTCATGAGATTAACAATTTAGCGATGATTGATATTGAGTTGAGTGCTTGTTGTACTTTTTATTGTGTTGCATTTATATATTTATTGCAGATCCTAGCATTGAAAAAGATGTACTTTCGTTGTGAAGATGCCTAAAGTAAAGGCTAGAATATCATTTATCTCAATATCCTATAAGCAAACACTCGGCTATGAAATTATTCCTTATTGTACTTACTTTACTACTTATCTCATTGACAAAACCGTTAATAGCTCAATCATTTGACACCGAAATGATCAGTGCTGAGCTTTATACTAACACCATACAGAGAACGGGTAAGTTAGATTATAAAAGGACATTAAGCTTGTCATTTAAAAGTGCGGGCTACTTAGCACTCCTTAGCGTCGATGAGGGAGAGGCCTTCGATCAAGGGCAATTGCTCGCTGCACTTGATGTTACGGAATTAAAAGAAAATAAAAACTCATATTATGCGCAATTAACGCAAGCCAAAAGAGATGTAAAGCGAATTAGTGGTTTATTAGATGAAAAATTGGCCTCTGAACGTGATATGGATACGGCAATTACACAGGTCGAAACTATTCGCGCGGCTTATCAAGTGGCTTATTATAATTTAGAAAAAGCACAAATTTATGCACCTTTTTCCGGTGTTGTGCTAGCTCGCAATACTGAGTTGGGTGAATTACAAAGTCCTGGCCAAGAAGCTTTGAAAGTTGCCAAGCTCGACTGGGTGGTCAAAGTTGCCTTAACAGGGCAAGAGATTAGTCAAGTCTATTTAGGGCAAAACGTAAGGGTGTCGATAAGCCATATGGGTATTGTTGATGGTACTGTCAGTAAAATTCCTGCGCTTGCCAATAGTGGGGATAATTTATTTACTATTGAAGTCTTATTGCCGGAAATGAACATCACTAGTGCAATGATAGCAGGGCAACTTGCAGGTGTTAGTATTGCATTTGAAAGTGATAAGTTTGTTTATCGACTGCCCATAGCTGCGCTAGTTGCGGTTGATGATGATGGTAAAGCCATTGTTATTGCTCAATCTCCAGAAAGCTCTGATTTTAAGCAATATCGTTTTTCTGTGCTTCAACTGGACAATGATTATGTTTACTTGCAAGCTAATCGCAATGATGAGGCTTTAAAAGTCGTTACTAAAGGTTGGCAAAATTATTCTTTGGCTAGGCCATAGTCATTATGTTTCTTCCTCGTATGGCAATTAATAATGCTCAGTTTACCTTTACTGTTGTTCTTCTTTTGGTGCTCGTGGGCATTGTGTCATACTTTCACATGCCTCGTTCTGAAGATCCACAATTTGATATTCCAATCACTTTACTGGAAATTGTCTACCCAGGTGCATCACCGACAGATATTGAAACTTTAGTTGTTGATCCGCTTGAAGAAGAGTTTGCCGATATCGAAGGCATCAAAAAAATTGAGTCACAAATTAAGAATGGTGGTGCTCGGATTGAAGTAACATTTTTATATGGTAGCGATCCCAATACTGCCTATAACGAAGTGAAACAAGCCGTATCAACGGTAAAACCAACACTACCAGCAGGTGTTCAAGATGTTTTAGTGTTAAAGGCTACGCCAACCAGTGTCGCTATTATTCAGCTAGCGCTTTGGAGCGACTCGACTGATTATAAAAAAATGGAATTTCATGCCAAACAACTTGAGAAACGTTTAGAAGCTATTGAGACGGTGAAAAAAGCTGATATTTGGGGCTATCCTACTCAAGTCGTTGCAGTCGATTTAAACCTAGCTATGTTGAAGCATTATGGTATCAGTGTAGCAACTATTAATAACTTGCTGCAAAAGCGAGCTATAAACATTACTCCTGGTTTTGTTGATGCAAACACGCGCCGGTTTAATGTTAAAACCAGTGGTAATTTTCAACATATTGATGAACTTAATGATACGGTGGTTTTTGCTAATGCCAATGCTGTTATTCGTTTGAAAGATATTGCACGGGTTGAGTTTTCCAGTCGTGAAGCTAGTTATTTGGCTTATTATGATGGTAAACCAGTAATATTTTTAACCGCTGAACAGCGAAAGCATACTAATATATTTGCCCTCACTGAGGCTATTGAGCAAGAGATTGCTGCATTCAAGCAGACTTTGCCCGATACGATCAAAATAGCCACGCTTTTTAAACAGTCTGATGGTGTTGAAAGTCGGGTGAATGGTTTTTTTGATAATTTATGGCAAGGTCTGATACTAGTCGGGTTAATGTCATTAGTATTTTTAGGGCTACGAGAAGCGATTGTCATCATTATCGCTATCCCATTATCCTTTTTAATTGCTATTGGTTGGCTTGATTTTTCTGGCTTTGGTTTGCAACAAATGTCTATTGTTGGTTTAATTATTGCGTTGGGCTTATTGGTTGATAATGCCATTGTAGTAACCGAGAGCATTCACCGAGAAAAGCACAAAACCAGTAACTTGGCAGGTGCTTCAGCATTAGGAGCCAGCAAAGTCGGTTGGGCAATTACTAGCGGCACAGTAACCACTATGTTGGCTTTTTTACCTATGCTGATGTTGGCCAGCGATACCGGGGATTTTGTTCGTTCTATGCCGGTAACGGTTGTGTTAGTGCTCTTGGCATCTTTACTGATTGCATTAACGCTGACACCATTACTTGCAAGTAAATTTTTTAGTCGAAAAGAGAGTAAAGTTAAAACCTTACAATTTTATGTTAATAGTTTTGCTGAACGATACTATGTTGCCTGGTTAAGTCGTTTAATGAGAGCTAAGTTACTTATGCTAGTAAGTGCTTTTATTGCTTTATTTGCTATGGCATCACTTTTTGGCCAAGTCGGTGTTAGTTTATTTCCTAAAGCCGAGAAATCAATGTTACTGATCGATGTTGAAACCCCAGCTAATTCTTCATTGGATTACACTAATGAAGTCATGCATTCGATGACTGATTTTATTGAAACTCAACCTTTTGTGGAAAAAATCGCCCTTAACGTTGGTAATTCTAACCCTCGTATTTACTACAATGAAATACCTAAACGTGGGGTTGCAAGCTATGGTCAGCTGCTGTTGGTATTAAAAGCTTATAATGAAAAAGAAGTTAATAGGTTGGTAGCTGCATTGCGAACAGAGTTCTCAGCGTGGCATCAAGCAAAGATTACCGTTAAAGAGTTTACGCAAGGCCCGGTTACCGATCAGCCAATTACCGTTCGATTAATTAGTGAGTCATTATCAGATCTTGAGCGTGTTGCTGCAGATTTAGCAGCTAAAATAGCGGCAATACCGGGAGCTATTAATTTAGATAGCCCAATCGGGATTGCAAATACCGAATTAGCGTTAGCGATAGACTATGATAAAGCCGCACTTTCAGGGATCGACATCAACCAGCTAGATAGCAGTATTCAAACCGCGCTTTCAGGAACCTTTATTGGTCAATTTAATGATAGTAATGGTGAAAATTATCCGATTCTAGTCCGCCGCCCAAAAAGTGATTTGGCTGGACTCTCTGATATAACGATTGTTAATCAACAAGGTGAAAATGTCCCAATCGGGCAATTTGTAGAAATAAAGCTGCAGAAAGGGCGAACAGATTTTTTTCATTATCAAAAATTGCGTATGGCTCGGGTATCTGCTGATGCGGCTAAAGAGTATTCTGTTCAGCAAATAACCACTGAGGTTGTTAGCTATCTTGACAATTATCAATTACCTGCAAGTATGTACTACCTTTTAGGTGGTGAAGAGGAGTCTCGGCAAGAATCTTTTGCTGGTTTGTCGCAAATTATGCTGATCACCGCTATTGGTATCTTCGCTATTTTGGTTTTACAATTCAAATCATTTCTTCAGCCGCTAGTTATCTTCACCTCCATTCCATTTGCTATGACTGGTGCTGTGCTAGGCTTGTATATAACCGGCTTGTCATTTTCTATGATGGCATTTATAGGTTTAATTAGTTTGTTCGGTATTGTGGTCAATAACGCCATTATTCTCGTCGATACCACCAATAAAAACTTGGCTGAGAATATGGCTAAGAAACCGGCAATATTGTTAGCCAGTTCAACCCGTTTTACACCAATATTATTAACAACAATAACCACTATAGGTGGTTTATTACCATTAACTCTCTTCGGTGGTAGTTTATGGCAACCATTAGGCGTGGTGATTATTTCAGGTTTATGTGTCTCTGCCATCGCTAGCTTTATTATCGTGCCAATATTGACCGAGTTATTTACTAAAACTACAGGTAGCGAATTATAGATTATGGATTTTATTGGTTTAATTGGTTTTTCTTTAGCAAGTGCAGCATATGCTTTATTTTCCCTGTTGATTATAGCGGCTCGCAATAACAGCTTACTAGCGCGCTGGGTGTTATTTTGCACTTTAATAACGCTGGGCAGTAACTTAGTCTCTGCACTACAGATCAAGCTGGGCTTTAGCTTGCAGTGGACGATGCTCTCGGATGGTATTGAGCTTGCCTGTTGGTCTTTGTTAATTATATTATTTAATACTGAGCATCGTAACTTAAGATCGTTGGTGAGTAATTACTATGTTCGACAATATCTTGCTGTTTGGTCACTGTTAATGTCTGGGTGCTGGCTGGCAAGTTACTGGTTAGATTATGCTTATGAATATATATTTTTACTCTTTATTGTGCTCAATCTTTGGATGTTAGTGCTCTTAGAGCAATTATATCGCAATGCAAATTTACAAGTACGCTGGGCTATTTGGCCATTAGTTATTGCCTTAGCCAGTGTCACCATTTTTGATTTTGTACTCTATGCGCAAGCGACTATGGTGGGCAATATTGATTTTGATTTTTGGTATAGCCGTGGTTATTTGGCATTATTTGTTGCACCATTAATACTGATTAGTACACGGCGAGTAAAAAATGGTGAAGTACGTATTTTTGTTTCCCGTAATGTGGTGTTTTATAGCTCCATGTTGATGATCGCCGGCAGCTATTTATTACTGATGGCTTTCGCGGGTTATGTGATTAATTATATCGGCGGCGAGTGGGGCAGTTTAGTTAGTATTGGTTTTCTAATGCTCAGTAGCATTGTATTAATTGCCCTTTTGATTACTGAGTCTTTACGTCGAAAAGTTAAAGTTTTCATTGCTAAAAACTTTTTTGCGAACAAATATGAATATCGAGATGAATGGCTAAATCTTATTGAAAAAATTGAAACATCAAGTGGTGAGAGCCATTATCAAATGGCAACACATATTATGATGTCAAAAGTTGATGCTTTAAAAGGCGCTATAATAAAAAAAGTCTCGAATCAGCATTATCAAGTGCAATATAGCGATGGACTTGATATTGATGAGGATGTTGAAGAGCATTTATTAGAGGTTGGCAGGTTTTGTCAACAGCAAGGTTGGATTATTGATGTTAATGAATACGAAGATGCGCCTCTTATATATCCTAACTTATTATTAGATATAGCTTTATGTCGAAGTAAAAATATTCAAATCATTGTTCCTATTTTTATTGGTAAAGCCTTTTATGGTTTATTTTTATTGGCTGATGCGAACAAAATTAGGCAACTTAATTGGGAAGATAGAGATCTATTATTTGCCGTATCTAAACAGTTAGGTAATTTCATTTCTTTGTATGAAGCCACTGATAAGCTGAGTGAGTCAAAGCAGTTTGATGCCTTTAATCGTATGTCAGCATTTCTGGTCCATGATCTAAAAAATGTCCAAGCACAATTAGCACTTATTACGGCTAATGCAGAAAAGCACCGAAATAACCCAGCATTTATTGATGATGTTTTTGAAACGGTAGAGTCGGCAACGCAACGCTTAGAAAAAGTCTTATCGCAACTGAGAAAAAAACAAGTTGAGCAGTCTTCACATAGCCAAGTCAATTTAGCAACAATCGTTACAAAAGTAGTATCGCAGTGTAATATAAGGCTACCCAAGGTTGAAGTTACACAACAGGATCTTTGTGAAACTTTTATTGATAGTGAGTCGTTCCAGTCGGTGATACAGCATTTGATACAGAATGCGCAAGAAGCAACAGCCAGCGATGGTTGGGTAAAAGTGTCACTAATTAAGAAGAAACGCATAATTAGAATTATCATTGAAGATAATGGCTGTGGTATGAGTGAAGAGTTTATTAATTCGCGCTTATTTCGACCTTTTGATACCACCAAAGGTAATGCGGGTATGGGCATTGGTGTCTTCGAAGCCAAACAATTCTTCGAAAGTATGGCCGGTATTATTAAAGTGGAGAGTAGACCTAAACAAGGTACAATTTTTACTATTGATTTACCATTAAGATTAACTGGCTCCATAAGTAGTCAAGATTTACTATAAGGATTTTATTAAAATGGAAAAGTTGCTAATCGTAGATGATGATAAAGGTATCCAGAAACAATTGAAATGGAGCTTATCGGACTACGACGTTGTACTAGCAGATGATCGCCAGAGTGCTATTGCAGCAGTGCGGCGCCATGAACCAAAAGTTATCACTTTAGATTTGGGCTTACCGCCTGATGAAGCCAATGCTTCAGAAGGCTTAGCGGCTCTACAAGAAATTTTAACTATTGCTCCACACAGTAAAGTTATCGTTATTACCGGTAATGACGATCGAACGAATGCCCTAGCCGCTATTGCTGCTGGCGCATATGATTTCTATCAAAAGCCGGTGGACACTGAAGTGATCAATGTCATTGTTGCTCGAGCGTTTAGTGTTGCGGCAATTGAAGACGAAAATCGTAAAATGCGTGCTGTTGCAGGTAGCGATATTGGTATTATTGGTAACAGCGAAAGTATTGACCGCTTACGTATGATGGTGAAGCGTATTGCACCAACAGCAATAACGGCTTTACTGTTAGGAGAGAGTGGCACAGGCAAAGAAGTGACCGCGAATGCGGTACATTTAGCCAGCGATCGTAAAAATAAACCGTTTATTGCCATCAATTGTGCGTCTATTCCTGAAACATTATTGGAAAGTGAATTATTTGGCTTTGAGAAAGGTGCTTTTACCGGTGCACATCGTACGACCAAAGGCAAAATAGAATGTGCAGAAGGCGGAACGTTATTTCTTGATGAAATAGGAGATATGCCATATAGCCTACAAGCTAAATTACTACGCTTTTTACAGGAAAAGTGTATCGAACGCCTTGGTGGTCGCCAAGAAATTGCTGTTGATGTAAGGGTTGTTTGCGCAACCAATCAAAACCTTGAGCAAATGGTTGCAGATAAAACCTTTCGAGAAGACTTATTTTATCGGGTCAGTGAAATTACCTTAAATATTCCACCGTTACGAGATAGAGATGAGGACGTTATCATCCTTGCACAGTATTTTCTTCAACATTACGCTAAAGAGTATAAGCGTAACGTTAAAAGTTTCTCTGTGGATGCCTTAAGCGCTATAAAAGGCCATAAATGGCCAGGTAATATTCGTGAATTGCAGAATAAAGTCAAAAGCTCGGTAATTATGACGACGGGGACACAGGTTACTGCAATAGATTTAGGCTTTTTTGATCAGCAAGATGCTAGCTTTGAATTATCACTTAATTTAAGGGTTGTGCGTGAACAAGCTGAATCAATCGCTATTCAAAAAGCTTATGCTTTAGCTGATGGCAATATGTCTAAAACGTCAGAGCTGTTAGGTGTTACTCGTCCGACCCTGTATTCTCTGATTGAGAAATATGAGCTAGCGATTAATGATTAGTTGTAAGCGCTTTTTAAATTAAATCCTGAAGCATAAAAGCCGCTTAACGCGGCTTTTATATCAATATGTATTTATCATGCTCGGGTATGAGTAATTATTCTTCTTTTGTTGTCTCGGTAGCGTCAGTATCAGTATAAATACGGCTCTTATGTTTGAGCATTTTATCGACATAGCGGGCCATTTTGATTTTTTGTTTGATGTTACTTTCTAAAATATCTTCGACTTCTCGCAATATTTCTTTAATGTTTTCAACTTTTTCTGCAGAATTGACTACTACTTGATGAGGTTCGTTACTGGCGAGATCAGTGGCATTAAGTGAGCCGGTTAGCTCAACTTCCATTTCCTGTGCCACCTCATTGATCGCTTCAGCATTGATACTTTCAAGCTCCTCTAGAAAGCCAAATAAAAGTAACCTATCGACAAAAATATTGATTTTACGTGGTACACCAAGTGTCTTATCATGAATAAGGTCAAATGCGGCATCTGAAAATAGCGCGTCCTTATTACAACCCGCTTGATGTAATCTATGATTAATATATTCTTTAACTTCTTCTTTGGACAAGGGCTTTAAGTGTGCTGAAGCGATAATACGTTGACGAAATTGCTCCATATTTGGCGCTTGAATAATGGCTTTTAATTCTTCTTGGCCAAGCAGAAAACTTTGAATTAAAGGTTTATTGTCTAACTGGAAGTTAGACAGCATGCGTAACTCTTCAACCGTTTCACTGGGTAAGTTTTGTGCTTCATCGACAATTAATAAAGCTCGCTTGCCCTGTTGATGTAATTGAATCAAAAATTTTTCAATAGCTTGTAACAGATCTGCTTTGCTATCACCGACAACAGTAATGTTAAACTCTGAGACCACTAACTCAAGTAATTCTTGTGGATTGAGTTTAGTTGTCACCAGCTGTGCTGCAACAATACTTGTGTCACCGAGATTATTTAATAAATTGCGAGCGATAGTGGTCTTTCCGGTGCCTACAGGGCCCGTCACCACAATAAAACCTTCACCTTGATCTAAACCGTACTGGAGGTATGACAGCGCTCTTTGGTGATGGCTTGAGGCAAAAAAGAACCTTGGATCTGGACTCAATTGAAACGGTCTTTCTTTAAAACCATAGTAATTTTCATACATACTGCTAAAAGCCTTTGGTAATTTTGGCGCTGATGCGACCTTCTTGGTAATTTAGTATCGAACTGTTAGAGTTTCTGTCTAAATAACTTATTGCTAAATTAACCAATAATGCGCTATTTAATGATTTTTGGTAAGCTATTTGGTAGCGTCTGTAGCGATCGATACGTTCTAACTCGGTATCAATTTGTAGGTTAGTTTCCGTATAAGATAAATCTAAACTGAGGTTTGAACGACTACTAATGTCACGCTTGAAATTTAAGCTTGCAGCACTGGTTTCATCTTTAATGCGAGTTTCGAGGTTATCTCTTTTTTGTCTATTAACATTTAAAGTAATAGTTGTGCGTGCTAGTGCTAATGTCGAGTTCCAAGTTAAGGTTTTATTAAGCGAAAAAACATTATCTTCTACTAAGATGAAATCTTGGATCGGAAAAATTTGATAGCCGGGATTATCAGGGTCACTTGGATTGTCAGGGAATATATTAGTACCGTCTTCTAGAATACAATCTTCGGTTGAGCTAATACTACTACTTGGGCAGAAGTAATAGCCGATAATATTTGCTGAAAAATTATTTCGAGTTAGTGTTTGGATATCTTCGATATAACTAACCGTGTTGGTTAAACGTCTATTCCGGTGGGTAAAGTTAAGACCATAGCTATCACCATAAAAACGTTCAGAAAAGCTAGCCTCTAAACGGGTACGAGATGATGGCTGCCATGTTATCTCGGCATTAATATATTCTTTTTGTGCATTACCGTCTAAATCTAACTTATTACCAATCGGCTTGTTATATGAAGTATCTAGATAAAGTCTGGGTGAAATTAACCAACGAAGGCCTAAACCGTATGAACTTGATTCAATAGTACGATTGGGATTAGTTATATTACCACTATTGTCTTCATTATAGTAACGAATGAAAGGGTTAATTTTATAGTCGGTAATCAAGCCAAACTTAGCTTCACTTTCGCTCAGTTTGCCCTCTTGACTATTGTTTTTAAGTTCTTGATAGCTATGTTCTAAGTCCCAAAAAAAATCTCGGGCGCCTTTGCCATTAGTGCTGTTTATATTAGCGATTACACCTTCACTATCACCAATATCATCTTCTGATTTTGTTTGGTTATAGCCCAGAGCTGAATTTACAATAAAGACACTATTGTTGATATTATACTCAATGCCTCCTCTGTAGGTTCCTACCTGTACCGTGTCTGCTGATACTATGTCAGCTAAAGCATTTTTACTGCCATTTCTTGACTGATTACTGATATCAGCAGAGCCGATTAATATAATACCGTTAGGCCAAAGCTGTAACCTAAAGTCACTGGCAATGGTGTGGAAGTCATCATCAAGGTCATGGTTATGGCTATATGTCGCATAGGTACTTTTTGATGAAAAATTAAATATAGCATTACGCGCTTTATACGTAGAGTCTATATTGATACCTGCTTGATTGACAAAACTAGACTTTTCGTTATTGGTAACTAAGCCAACATTATTTGTATAAGTTTCATCGATTAAAATGCTTGGTTCAAATTGCCATTCACCAGCAAAGGCAATATTGGAACAAACTAATGAGAGGAAAATCGCACTAAATTTAGTCTTTTGCGCCATATCCGTAACCGTAATAGCCATACAAGTCCTTATGAGATCTGATTGCTTTATTGAGTACTAGCCCTAGTGCCATATCTTCATTGAGATGTTCTGTCGCAAACTTTATGTCAGCGATAGAGGTCTTTGATTCTTCAACAACAATTATTGCTTGTCCCATTAAGTTAGCTAATACCAATGTTTCAGTAACACCAATCAATGGTGGGCAATCAAAAATAACAATACGATCGGGATAACGAGTGGCTAATTCATTCGCTAATGTCGCCATTTTCTCACTGGCTAATAACTCGTTTGATAGATGATGGGGCTTGCCAGCAGGGATGAGTTTAAGTTTATCGATATCGGTATTGTAAAGTATGTCACTAACCTGTTTCGATTTACCAAGCAAATAGTCGATAATCCCGGGTTGCTCTTCAATACCTAACTCGCGAATTACACTAGGTCGTAAAACATCAGCATCGACTAATAGCACGGTTTTATCTTGCTCTAAGGCAATACTTAAAGCTAAATTGATAGCAACAAAGGTTTTCCCTTCGTTCGGTTTAGCGCTACTCACCATAATCAAGTTACTATGTTCAAGAGTTTTAGAGGCGTTACCAAAAGCGTTATTTAATAGTTTGCGCTTAATCTGACGAAATTCATCCTTGATACTCTTTCGTGTACCATTATCAATTAAATAACCACGCTCGGCTAAGCCAGTTTTATCAAGTGATAAGACTGCTTTTTGATCTACTTTTATTGCTGTTTCATTGTTGCTTAACTCCTGAATTTCAGGTTCAACTAAAGGTGAACATTCAGTCGCTTTTTGTTGTTTGGCTAGCGCTTTTTCTATGATACTCATAATTTATAAAATTCCTCTGAACGGCGCTAATATGATATTAGGGGCTATGGCATAAAGTATGAAAAACGCTAGCATTATTAGTAAAACACTATTAGAAATTATAAATATTAATGTTTTCTTTTTGTGCCATTTTTGCAAGCCAAGGTTTTCAGACGCTGAAACAATTCCAAATACAGGAATACCGGTTTCTTTGGAAACTTGCATGCTAGAAGTAACCACAGGGTTAATTTGGCTAAATAGCAGTGATAAACCAACACCGACACCAAAAGCAAAGATTGTTGAGCCAATTAAAAATAGAATACGTTTTGGGCCAGCAGGCTCAGTAGCTGCTCTTGGGGGATCAATAACCCTGAATTGAATCGGATTAGTCGTTTCATCGGCTTGTTGAGCTAATTGTGCCGTTTCCTTACGATTAAGTAACTCCTCATATTTATCTTTAGTAATTTCATAGCCACGATTAAGTGAAGTCAATTCAGCTTCAATTTCTGGCAGAATATGTATTTTACTTTCAAGATCTTTAACTTGCTGGCGATAGTCGCTTGCTCGTACTTTGGTTGATGCAATTTGGTTTTCTAATTGATTTACTTGAATTTGTAATTGTTGAATAACAGGGTTCTGACTCGTAGATAGTTTACTGTTGCTACCATCTTTAGTTGCATTTAAATATTCTTCAATTTCCTTACTTCGCTGTTGCGTTAGGTGCTCTAGTCTGCGCTTAACTTCTTTTACGTCAGGGTGCATTTCGGTGTAACGTAACTGTAGTGAATCTAAAGAAGTTTCTAACTCTGAAATACGATCATCATAAGTGGTTTGAATACTATTAGAATTCATGATTTTATTTTGTGAATTAGTTGTATCAGCAGGGGATGTACTCAATTGCGCTTTTGCAGATTTTAATTGGGTTTCTTGTTCCAATAAATTCAACTCTACTATTTTTAATTGTTCTTTTACTATATTGAGTTTTTGATAATAGCCACCATACTGACCAGGTAATACACCACTATACTTTTGCTTAAAGCTAGTTAGTCGAGATTCAGCAGCTAATAGTCTATTTTCATATTCTTTAATTTGAGTGTCTAAGAACTTCTGCGCAGAATTTGAGTCGCTGCGATTTTCGCCTAAGGTATTTTCAATAAATACTGTTAAGGCAGAATTAACAACATTTTTGGCCATTTCAGGATCTTTGTTTTTATAGGTGATGGTAAAGATGTTCTCATTTCGTCCACCCGTTTTTCTAATAATAATATCCGTTTTTAAGTCTTCGATTAATTCTTCATAAGCTTTAGGCGTATTAGCTTGTACATCTAAGTCTGTCATACGAGTAATGCGTTCAAGGTTTGGGCGACTTAACAATGTCTTAATCATTAAGCGAATTTGCACCTCGGGATCAGTTTTGACCGTCAAACCTTTCAATAGCGGCCCTAAAATCGACTGTGTGTCAGCGTAGATTCTAGCTTCAGATTCATAAACATTATCAAGCTGTGAAATAACCAGCCAAGCTAATGGACATATTAACCAAGTTGAAATAATGATAAATCGACGTTTAAGCCAAATACCTTTAAGGTAATCTACAATTTGCTCTATAATTTCTTGCATTCCCGACCTCTAAAACAGGGTAAATAACTCTATTGCGCTTAAAACCATGTCTCAGGTATTACAATAATATCACCAGGTAATACATCAACGTTTGCTGATATCTCACCATTTTTAATTAAATCTTCTATAAAAATATCGTATTGTTTTTGTTTACCATTTTCTACTCGCACCAATACCGCCCCGTTGCCATTGGCAAATTCTGTTAAACCACCAACGCGGATCATTACGTCTAATAATGTCATATGCTGAATATAATTAACGGCTTGAGGTTCAGTTGCTTCACCAATAACACGTATTTGCTCACTGAATGGTCCAACAAAATCATTTACGGTGACTGTCACAACAGGATCTCGTAAATAGGTGGCGAGAATTTGTTCAATTGAACGAGCCAATTCTGTGGGTGTTTTTCCTGATACTGGAATATCTTCGACCAGTGATGTAGTGATCATACCGTCAGGTCTAACTATAAATGTGCCGGAAACTTCAGGGTTGCGCCAAACAAAAATATTAACAACATCACCAGCACCGATAAGGTATTTGTATGAATCAACGTCAGTGGTGGTAGATTGATGAATTTTTGCCGGTGGCAGTGTGGCTGAACTACACCCAGCTACTATGTAAGCCAGTGTAAGAAATAGAAGCGCTTTTAATGTATTAGTCATGCTTTTTTCCATGGTATTAACCTTTTTATTTACAACTGTTTTTATATGTAAGCTTACCGATTGTATTTGATTTTTACATTTGATGCACATTATAAATTTTTGTAAATAATGTGTCATCGCTGTATTTTAAATATGCGATGTTTACATTTACCTAGTAATCAATTCTAATATACAACTTAAACAACTTAAAAAGTAAAAGTGTCTAATGCTGGTTTATTTTTCTCACTAGAAAGGAACTTTCTAACCATATGTCTAGCCCTAATTTCCGTGATTTATCTGCGGGTAGCAAATCTTTAGTCTTAATTGAGTTTGTCTGCTTTGCAAGTGCCCTATTGTTGAGCTTATATCTCAATAACTTATTAAATTTTGTTACTTTTGATATCGAAAGCATTGCCCTTAATATTTTATTTATTCATGCCATAGTTTTTGCTCTAGTCGTGCAATTGTCCTCGCTAGCAATGGGGCTTTATAACTCAAAATTAAGAGAAAACTTTAGAGGTGTGGTGAGACGATTATTAGTTTCTGTTGCAATAGGCTTCTTTATTGTTTCCTTAATTAATCCATTTTACGGTTCGGGTTCACTTGCCATTGAACTACTTGCTACATCATCTTTAATTAGCCTGATTATCGCTAGTGGAGTAAGGTACTTAACGCTTCAAATTGATTTTTTTGGCTTCAACAAACGTAATGTTCTTGTGCTAGGTGCTGGCGAACGGGCATCAATCATTGAAAAACGTATGCGTCGTGATGTCGATCGTCAAGGCTTCTTTATGCACGGTTTCGTTATCATGAATGGTGATACTGAAAACGGTATTGTCAATGAAAATAGAATCACTTTAACCACCTCGTTAGTAAATTACGCTCTAGAGCATCAAATTGATGAAATCGTTGTTGCCAATGATGAACGACGCGAAAACCTACCTGTTGATGAACTCTTTGCTTGTAAGATAAGAGGAGTCGAAGTTACTGAAATTCTAGATTTTATAGAGCGTGAGACCGGCCAAATAGCGGTCAATCTAATTTATCCTAGCTGGGTGATTTATTCTAATGGCTTTGCGTCGGCTAATCACCTTCGCAATACATTGGATTGGGTTTTTAACGCCACTATGGGGTTCTTTTTATTCTTAGTTACTTGGCCGGTAATGCTAATTACAGCTTTACTTATTAAGCTTGATGAGGGCTTTAAAGCGCCAATATTCTACTCCCAAGAGCGTGTCGGTTTAGATGGCCAAGCATTTAGTATTGTTAAATTTAGAAGTATGCGTATCGATGCTGAAAAAAATGGTGCGCAGATGGCATCAGAAAATGACGATAGAACCACGAAAATTGGTAAATTTATACGTAAATATCGTATTGATGAATTGCCACAGATTTATAATGTTATGCGTGGTGACATGGGCTTTGTAGGGCCACGTCCTGAGCGACCTGAATTTGTTCAACAGTTAATTAAAAATATTCCTTATTATAATGAACGCCATAATGTGAAGCCAGGCTTAACTGGTTGGGCACAATTGAAATACCCTTATGGTGCTACTGAAGAAGATTCATTAGAAAAGCTAAAATACGACCTATACTATATTAAGCACCGTAGTTTTTTGCTCGATCTCTTGATATTAATTCGTACTGTAGAAATTGTACTTTTTGGTAAAGGCAGATAATAGTTCTCGAGCACTTTTTATTTAAATAGAAGAAGGCTGATAAACATGGCTATATATCCAATTTTTTGCTCATTTTTTTTAGGTATTATAGCGCTTACCGCTTGTGGTGGTTCGAGTAAAGCTGAATCAAATAATAGTAACCTAGCGCCTATCAAGGTTGCTATACCTGGGCCGAGATTACCAATAGCAAAGTCGGATATTATGGTTGAAAGCACGTTCCCGAACGACGAACAAAAAAATGTTGATATAGATAAATCAATCGTTATTAATTTTTCTAAAAACGTACTTGCACAAGATATAGCTATTGTTGTGAATAGCGCCACATCTAAAGAGCCTATCGATGGAGAACTTAGCATTTTAGGTGATAAAGTGTCTTTTCTTCCAAAAGAACATTTCAGATATGATAGTGAATACATCGTCAGCATATCAGCGGCTGTGACAGCATCATTATCGGTAGAAAATCATAACTTTTCGTTTAAAACCATTGCAGCCCAGCCTAGTACTAGTTTTCACCCATCATTAGTCCAACAGGGTACAACTGACTTTTTACTTATTCCTATCGAAAGTACTGTGCCTGAAGTGTTAACGAAAATTTCATTTGGTATTCCTTTTCCAAAAGATTTTTTAACCAACATCGAACAATTTAGAATTATTGATGATCAAGGTAATGAACTCGCTATTTTTGCCAAAGAAATATTACCATGGCGTACTCACAACCAAGAAGACGAAAGCATTCGCTCTGCGATAGTACAAACCGAAGTTCTATTTGAGAAAGATAAATACGGTAAGCCAATCTCTAAAAAATTAACATTAGAATGGGGTACACCTAGACAATTTATCAGCGAGACATTAGTGCCGGTTAAAGACATTTGGGTATTGGTAAATGATTCACATTATACGATGCAAGATAATGTATTTGAACCAAATGTTTATGCTGTATTTTCAGCGCAATGGTACGGGGATAGTGTTATAAAAACACGCACACTTCCGATGGGAACGCATGAAGATTTTTCGGCATATGATACTGCATTTGAACTGTTTGGAAATACCGCCATAAACTATGTTGATCCCAGAGTTATCGATGACAACTTAATTCCCCATCGTTCTAGTTATGCTGCTTGGCTATTCGATAGAGCGACTACCATCTACCAACTTGCTTTTAAAACAGGTGAATTTAAATTTTTAAGGGCAGGACATCGTGCGGTTCAATTCTACTTAAACCATATTAATGAAAGAGGTTTTTTTGGATTAAAACAATACGATGATATGAAATATAGTTATGGTGAAAGTTTAGTTACAAACTTTATCCTAACTGGTGACAGTAAAATACCTAATATTATTACCGCTATGGTACCCGCCTGGGACAGCTTTAATAGTGACTATAACGTAACAACAAATTTTTGGACTGAGCGTCATGCTGCTTTTCAGCTCAAAGGGTACACATCGGCATATGAGTTAACAGGCGATCTTAGTTTTAAGGAAAAAGCGTACAGCACATTTAATAATCTGTTGAAAATGCAAAATACACCAGAACCAGGTGTTCCTTTAACTGGTGGGCTAATGCATACCTCGGAATCTCATGGTGAAGGGGGCGATCAATTTATTGCTAGTCCTTGGATGTCAGCTATATTAGTTGATGCTGTTGAGCGTTTTTATATTCAGTTTCAGGAGCCTGAAGCGATTGGTTTCATTTTAAAGCTGGCAGATTTTTTTAAACAAGAGGGTATTGCTTTATATGAATGGAAAGGCTACCACGGAAAAGATAGCTTTTATGTCCCCTATTATCTTGCGGGTAGCAATTTGACCTTACAGCAGCGTGGAGGAGACGGAGGAAGTGATCTAGAGCATGGTCTTGATGTATCAAAGATATTTTCACTAGCTTATTATTTTAGCTGTTTAAACGACTCATGTGACGCAAGTTATTTAGCTCCAATTAGCAAGCTGTATAAAACCGCAACAGTGTATACACTACCTTATTGGATGAGAACTGCGGCACCTAAAATTGGCAAGGCAAGTTATCGTTTAGCGCCTCCACGTAAATTTAATTGGTGGTTTAATACAACCAGTAATATGGACTTTCTGCTGTTTAATACCTCCTTAACTAATACGACACCCAACTTGAATATTGAAAACTTAGTTGAATGGCCAGAGTTTTATTATCCAGGTCAAGAGTTTGAAGTCAGGCTGAAAGTAAAAAATATAGATGCTATCGCTGCTAAAAATATCGTTGTCGATAATAAAATATTAAAGTCTAGCGTAACTGAATTGTTAACTATTAGTGATATTAGTGATGGTGGCATACTAAACCCTGAAGGTGTTGCATGGTATATACCTGAGTTAGCAGGTGGTGCTGAATCGATTGAGATGTCATTTAAGGTCACCGTTGGACAGTTTCCAACCATACAGTCAAGTACTCGACCCTTAGCAAAGATTATATCGCGGACTCATCTCAGATATTGTCACTATTTAGATAGCGCCGATGCTTGTAATTCATGGGTAAATTATTGGACTCAAGGTAGTCAAACGATAGAATCTCTTGTGCAATGGTCATCGATAGCTGCAACGCCTCCAGATACACCACCTACAATCAATATTATTACGCCGTTAGATAACGATACAGTTACTGGAATGACTACTATATTAGCGGAAGTTAGCGATGAAGACGATATTGCAAAAGTCGACTTTCTTCTACAGGGCGAGTTAATTAGTTCGCTTACCGCGGCGCCGTTTGAGCATATATTTAACAGTGACGTTTTATCTGGTGAACCTCATACCTTAACGGTGAAAGCATGGGATAGCTTCGGCAGTTTAGCTGTAAAATCACTAACCTTAACTCCCGGAACTCCTGATATTAAAAAGCCTGAAGTCAGTATTCTAAGTCCAACATCTAATCAAGAGTATTGTGGTGCCACTACTATTGATTATATAGCACGAGATAATTTTTCTATTCAATCATGTGAGCTGTTATTAGCAGGCGCTAATGTTGTATTACCCAATTGTGGTCAATATACACTCTTTCCTGCGATAGCTTTATTTTCATCTAAAGCTCACCTAGCTTTAGATGAGCTTGAGTCGTCAGTGAGCAGTCAAGATGGCATTAACTTATTGGGAACTCCACATAATATAACCTCTGAACAAGGGGTTAATGAGTTAGCATATCGTTTTAATGGCGAGGATTCCAATATTAGCTTTAGCCGCACATCGCTCAATATAGATAATGATATAACTGTGTCATTTTGGATGAAACCCTCAAGAGATGAAGGTGTCATTGTTTCACAAGATTGGAATTATATCGGGCCAGAACATGGTTGGGCTATCTCGCTAGGTGCTAATAAACATGAAAGCAATAATGCTTTATCACTTACTTGGTCCTCTGGCGACTATAAAAATAATGCCAATAACAATAATGTTGTGCAAACTGCCGCTAATGTGGTGTCACTTGATGTTTGGCAAAATGTCGTTATAAGAAAAAATGCTAACCTTGTGGATATTTTTCTTGATGGCGTATTAGTTATGTCAAAAAACATTGCCTTTTCGGAAATAGCTTGGCCATTTAATAGCGAGCGACAATTATCTATAGGTAAAGGTATGAAGCACCCAGATATGTATAATCGTTATTTCGCAGGTGCTTTAGATGACTTAGCTATTTGGAATAGCGCTTTAACAAATGTTCAGATAGAGCAATTATATCGTCAAGATAATACTGAAAGCGTATATAAACTCGAGGTTTTGGCTAAGGATAATGCTGGTAATGTTGGCCGTAGTAGTGTCGACTTTTCAATACGAAAATGCAGTAATTAGCCCTAAAGTGATTTAATAGCTATAACATTATTTGATATATTTACATATCCTTTGCTTTATCTCACTTGTAGAGCATTGATTATCAATTGACAGCCTTGATATGGTAAATTGATCACGTTCAAACGTTTTATTGATACCTGGAATAAAGGTAAATGCAAATTTGTATCCTGCGTTAAGCGTTATGTCTAACGTTGTTTTATTGTAAGATTCGCTGCCCCCTACAGGGTAAGCCAATGATATAACCTCTTTTTTAATTTTCTCTTCTAGCAATGTTTTGGAATGTACAATTTCATGTAATTGCTCATCGTTTGATAAATGAGATAATATTCGATGAGAACATGTTTGTGAACCAATATCTATGCCATTTCGATTCATTTCATTTAGCATATCCCAGTCCATGAATAATTTTTCTTGCTCTAATTTAGCATCAAAGTTTCTCTTCGCTTTTGCCCTTAATATTTCCATTTTTTCATTGACTTGAGTGCTTTTGTTATCTTTGATTATTCTGAGTATTAACTGTATTTGCCTATGTTTTTCGGTAGTGGTAATATTTTTAGGGAATTCCCACGGAAGAGTTAAAAAGTCATTTAGATCGTTATTTTTTACTAACCAAGCGACTTCATCCCACCAAGGCAAAGTGTGCTGTGAAATGAAATCAGTCGCTATATAAAAAATTGCAGGGCAGTTTAGTTTTTTTAGAATTGGATAGGCAAGCGTGTAGTTATCTATATAGCCGTCATCAAAAGTAATGACTGCATATTTCTTGTCGATGGGTTTACCAGACTCTATCAACTTTAATAGTTGTTCGGAGTTTAGAACAGTAAAGTTCTTTTGGAAAAACCTAATATGTTCTTCAAATCGTGCAGCATCACAACTAAATACATTTGGATCAAAAGCGGTTTTATTCTTGTCACCAATTCGATGGTAGTTAAAGCAATAGACAGCATTAGGCCTTTTGTGCCATTTTAATTGATAAAGCCCTAATAAATTCTCTGTTTTTTGCCTTATTTTTTTCAACATTTATTTATTATCCTGCACTGCTGTTTTTATAAGTAGGTGCAGGTATTTGATAGTCTCGATAGGCGTTAGGATTGCCATTCTTTCCTGACTCTGCCGCTTTAATAATATTGAACATTTCCCTTGCTGAGACATAGTGAAGGACATAATTATCACCATCATTATACTTTTCTAATAAATATTGATTCATTTCTTCAAAAGGGTGACCAAGTAACGTATCCATATCTTGTTCTTGTGTACCATGGGTATGTATTTTAATAAAAAGCCAATCTTCTTTATTCTTCACGTGAATAGCTGTATCTACCCAAAGATCAATACGATCCTTAGTGGGTGGCATTGAACCTCTAATGTCACTATTTTCAATTTGTGGGAAAATACCTTTTTTACGATGCTTCCAATTTAAACCTAATGGCCCTGTTATTAGCATCATATCGCCCCAATTATGACCACCAACTTCTACTATCTTGCCTTTGTTATGAGATTTTGGCTGATCAGGATCGTCTTTGGCATAATAAATTTCATTAGCGTAGGCTGGTTGTGTATCACTTGGGGCAGATGGGAAAGTCAAATCTGCATAACAGCCGGTTTCTTTTAATACGATCAATTCATCATTAACACCGCACCATTTCCCGTCAGGGCGACTGTTATCTAAACACCAATTTCCGTGGATAAAAGTGTATTGCAATAACCCCGTATCTTCATTCCTAACGAAAGCGCCGTGATTAACATGCAAGGTCTCTGTGAAGCGTAATAATAACTTACGTAGATTATCACTGGTATCATTGTCATGGTGTAAATGAATTTCAATTTCACCAAAGCCAGCTGCGCATAAATTGGTTATTTTATCTAAGTGTTCTTGGCGATACTCTTCTTCGGGATAAAAAAATGAATGCTTAGGGTGGCAGCCATCAGCATCTTTAAATTGGCTTGCAACTTTTGGATAGTCTAAATGCCAACGCTCAACACGAGCACACTCTTGCTCATAAGAAATGTCTTTGCCCCACATGGGTTCATAATGATCGACAAAACAAAACATGATATGTTTTGGGCCAACGGTATGCTTGGTTTTTTTTAATTTACGCTTTAGGTAATGGCCTAACCACAAGTGCATTTGCTTTTTTCTGATGATCAGCGTTGTTAGTACAATGCCTATGAAAATAATGATGCTTATAGTGCTAAAAAGCATATTGTTATTCCTTAATGAGGTTTCGCTAAGTGGAAACTAAGCCAATAATTTGTGCGGCGTTGTGTTTCCACTGACGCTCGTTTTCTATGTAAACTCTAGCTCGTTTACCAACATGATTTTGTACTTCTATATTTGATGCAACCTCATATACACGCTTGACGCAGGCACTTTTATCATTTGCAGGAAAAAGCCAACCGGTTTCATTATCATTTACGACTTCAGTAATGGGAGAAAAGTCTGGCGCAACCACTCCTTTTTCCATCGCCATAAATTCAAATAGCTTCATAGGGGAGCCATAATCGTTTGAGTCAGGGAGGATTCCAAAATCCATCGCGGACAGATAGTGGCTTACTTCATTATGGGGAACACGACCTGTAAGAATTATTTGGCTCTCTAAATTAGCTTCAATAATCATGTTCTGAATTGGCTCTAAACTGACCCCATCCCCTACAAACAAAAGTACTAAGTTAGGATGTTCAGAAAGGTCTTTTACTATTTCTTCGATAAACCATTCTACACCATGCCACTTTGCAAAAACCCCAACATAGCCGGCCACTACTTTATCATCTATATTAAGTTTTTCTCTTAATTTTTTACCAGTGCAAGGATCTATTATGAAATTATCTAGATCCGCTGCATTTGGAGAAATAACGCTAGGGGCAATTTCACCATAGGCGTCGGTAGCAACTTGTTTGAATCGATTCGATATAAAAACTAGACCAGTCGCATTGCTAAATATCCATTTTTCAATCCATTTTGCTAATTTAATAAATGTTAATAAGCGAACTCGATGCACCAGGCAAGAGTCATTAATCTCTAAAATAATAGGGAGATTATTCTTTCTAGCCCACCAAACTGTTGCAAACATGAATAGTGAATAGCGTTCATATATCAACTCTATTTCTAAAGACTTCACTTTCTGCTTCACTCGCCAAAATGCAACAAAGTTATACATTAATTCAAAAAATTCAAATGTAAATTCAGGAACATATTTAGTGAGTTCTGTAAGTTTCGAAAAAAAACTAGTGCTTTTAATTTTTTCACCATACCCTTTAGTTGGCGACATACTCAGATTTGTATTTGATTCAGGTTCTGCTCCTGGCAATGAGAGTATGTTAACTACATGGTTCAGTTGCGTAAGACCTTTGACAACACCACGGATATGCGCTCCTTCAGCGCCCTGCCCTCGAGTTCTGTGATGAAATAATATATTCATAATAATTTATTGCTCCAATGCTTCTAATGTATAACCTTGTGTTTGCCATTTTGGAATTAAAATATCTAAGGCTTCGATACAACGAGGAACATCGTCATGAAAAAGTAAAATATCTCTTGGGTTCATAGGGTTAATTACAAAACGTTTAATAATGACATCTGATTTTTCTTTCATAAAATCCATAGAGTCACAACTCCAATGGATGGTGGGTATTTTTAACCGGGAGAGTTGATAGAGTAACCTCATGTCCCATCGGCCCTGTGGGGCGCGGAACATTTTACAGTCTTCATTGACAATATTTTTAATTAAAATATTGGTATCAACCACTTCCTTAATTTTTTGTTTCATCGTGCTTTTATGAAAGGGGAGGTGAGTAAAAGTATGGTTTGCTAATGCGTGGCCTTTTTGATGAATAAGCGTGAGCACTTCAGAATGTACCTTAGCGCACTCTCTAACAATGAAAAAAGTTGCTTTAACTTGATATTTGCCTAGAAGCTCTAGTAGGGGCGTCGTTACTTCAGGTACAGGGCCATCATCAAAGGTTAGATAAAGCGACTTCGATGAGCGGCCTTTATCAATCAAAAAGAGGCGATTAGGTATTAGTTTAGACCCTACGAAATATTTGAGCTTTTGTAACATTAAATCTACCGTTCCATTTTAATGAAAGTCCACTAGGGTACAGTGTAACAGAAAAATTATTATCACCAATATCAATTCACTAGCACTTCGTCTGTTTCTAATAAGTGTAAAAGGCTCTGTTTATTTTTTTTCCATGAAAACTGGCTGCTATGCCTTTTTATATCATTTCTAGACCAGTTTTTATTTAGTACTAATTGCAAGCCCCTTGCGACTGCATGTGACTGCTTGGCTTCAACCAAATGTCCACAAACTTTCTGGTCAATAACTTCTGGAATACCACCCACCCATGTAGCAAGTACTGGCGTTCCACAAGCCATCGCTTCTAGTAGCACATTAGGTACACCTTCATTGTAGCTAGGCAAAGCTACTAATCTCGCATTGACCATTAATTGTGGTAGGTCTCGATGGTTTATCGTGCCTAACATGCTAACTTTATTGCTGATATTTAACTGTTCAGCTTGTTTTAACAAAACACTTTTATTAACGCCTGGACCTGCATAGACTAACGTTAGGTCTGGATATAAATGACAAATTTCAGCGAAACCATTAAGTAACTCAAATATACCTTTTTCTTTTTTCAGGTTACCAACAAATAAAATATATGGGGTGGTTACCGGTGTTACTTTAATGGAACCAAATACTTGATGATTAACGCCGTTATAAATCACGTTGATTTTACTGCTTTCAATGCCCATAGCTATCATTTTTTCTTTCAAGGCATTAGAAACTGAAACAATAGCATTTGCGTGTTTAGCGGCTGCAACAATTTGTTTTGCTCTAGGTTTTATATTGCCATGCAAATTAATATCGTTGCCATGCACTTTAAAATAAAACTTTGTTTGATATATTCTACTTAGCCAGCTAACCGCAATAGCTTCAGGGAATGCCCAACTTGCAAATAAAATATGATTTTTTTTACGTTTTAGCCACAATCCAGAATGTATTAAAATAGAAAGAAACAAGAATATACTATAAAAACGTCTACCGATTTTTGGGGTATAAAAATAAGGCACATATCGAATGTTTTCTGTTTGCTTAAATAATTTTCTATTTTTAAACCAATCACCAAAAGCCACGGGAATTAGCATATTGCGTTGATACACATCATCGAGTTGTTCAAATTGTTGTTTGTTAAATGTGGCTCTATTTGGCTCCCACGGTAACGGATACAAATTGGTGATAATAGTTAAGTTATCTTTTTTAGACTTCACAAATAGTTACTCTATGCTTACCACTTACAGTTAGGGCTATTTCATTAACAATGGAAAAGTTTATAGCAAGCTCTCCTTGGGTATATTTGTTGATTTCGGAGGTGATTTTTTCTCGACTTAGTATGTCTAAGGGCGTATTTTCAATAATTAATATGTCGAGAGAGTCTAATGTTGTTTGTTTTACTTGAAAACGTTGTATACAGGTAAACTCTTTAAATAAATGAGGGAACAACTCGCCTGGAATTATTTTTCCTGAAGGTGTTTTTATAATGTCTAGTTTGCGTCCATCGACGCTTTTCATGATTGGCAATGGATTACCACAGCTACAAGCGGTCTCAATAAGCGTTGCTCTATCGCCGTTTAAGTAGCGAATAAGTGGCATGCCGTAATTATACAAATCAGTAATGGCTAAATCACCTGAGAGTCCTTTTACCGATTGTCCTTGTTCATTGACCGTTTCAATCACTAGGTGATCGCTGTTAATGTGAAGATTGTTATTTTTTCTACATTCAGCAGACATCAGCATAAACTCACGGCAACCAAAGGTATCATTTACTTGGCAATTAAATGCTTGTTGGATAGTTTCGCGTTGATGTGGATATAAAGGTTCAGCGCCGGTCAAAATAGTTTTTGGCTGATATACTGCAATCTTATGTTCTATTATAAAATTTGCTAACTCATACAGTGGGTTGACATAAGAGACTATCGCCGAGGGTTTATATCGGTAGATTTGATCAATATATTCCATCATATTGTTTTTATTCATCGCAAAAGAATTAAGCATCTTGCGATTATAAAAAGCATGATAAAGGTCGTTTTTTATAGCTTTTAAAAAAGTTTTTTCACCAATGTCAGCCCCCCACAAGTAAAGTGTTTTTTCGCCAAGGCCAGCACCTAGCCAACCATAACCTCGCCACATTATAGCTTCACGCCTAGTGTTACTTTCAAGGTTGTATTCAAAATGAAAGGGTTGTCCTGTTGAACCACCTGTCGACTTTCGAATATTGTTACTGTATTTACTAGAAACAAACTCTGCGTAATGCTGCTGGATATCCAACTTTGTAATTAAAGGTAAGGTGCTAAAATCAGTTAGGTTTTTTATATCTCGAATATCGGTTACACCAACCTCTTGCCATGCCTTACGATAAAAAGACGTGGTATTGTAAGCGTGGGAGAGTAATAAGGATAATTCTTGCCATTGATGTGCGGCAAGTTGTTCAGCGTTCCATTGCAAATGACTTTCATATTCATTCAGATGCCGTAATAACTCCTTTTTATTTAACATTTCATAAAAAGGCATTAAGTAATTGCGTAATATCTTCGAGTACATATTTCTTTTCCTGGTCGACCTTGGAAGCAGTGTTTGTCGTAGTGTTGAAATCTGCTTCGCTTGATTGCAATTTTTCAGTGTAATCAGAATTAAAAGAGTTGCCGCTTTGTGTTAAAAATAATGCATCAAGTAAAAATAACCCTGCTCATTGAGATGATCTTCATCTTTAATAATGAGGGGCGCATGATAAAAGAAAACACTATGATAGTTATCAAAAGAATAAATAAGAAAGCGAGCATTTATCACTTGATACTACGCCCTAAAAACCAAACCAAACCATACTATATTTTTCACGCTGTAACGCAGAATAAATAATGGCGGTATTTAAGAAGCCTAGTACAACAAAAAAACACATGAATTGTTCTTAAACCACCTATAATTCAAAACTCGTTAAGTCTACTATATTCAATGCACAGTGATTCATATTAGTTATATATTACTGTTTAATTTCAACAATACATTGACTATGCCATAATGTCATCATAAATAAATTTTTCAATAATTCATCATTAATCTAAAATTTAATAAGCTAAATCTAAGGCCCTTTATGTTTAAAAAACTGTTTTCAAGCTCCCTATTTAGATTTATTGAGAATATCATAACAGTAGCGATATCATTACTGCTAACCCCGTTTTTGATTACAACATTAGGCACTGAAAACTATGGTTTATGGTTGCTAATTTTATCAATGTTAGGGTGGTTTAATATTATAAATTTAGGCTTTCCTGCTGCTGTTCAACGTCATATAACTTGGGCATTGGAAAGTAAAAGCGACAAAAATTTAAACCGAATATTTTCAACGAGTGTTTTACTTTTTTCTGTCTTGGGTGCTATAGCGGTTGTTGGGCTATTTTCATTGGCTACAAACCCTTTAGTTTTTGGGATGACCAGTGCCAACGCTGAAGTTTTTACATTATCGCTAAGCTTACTTTGCATTAAAGTTTTGTGGGATTTTGTAATGTGCAGCTTCAATGGATTTTTTTCATGTTTACTTAGGTATGATATTGACGCGAATATTTCTTCTTTTAACGCAATTATTAAAGCAATTCTTGTCTACTTTTTACTCTTGGAACTCAATATATATGGTGCTGTTATAGCGACTTTAGCAGCCGATTTAATAAGTAACGTGTTAAAGATTATTTGTATAAAACGCTTGTTGCCTTCACTCAATTTTAGTGTGAAACATGCTTCATTGACGGAGTTTAAAGAGTTATTTCATTTTTCGAAACATGTTATAGCAACTGGCGTGGCTAAGACAATTAATAATAGAGTTGATCCCATTCTTGTAACTAAGTTATTTGAATTGTCCTTAGTGCCTATTTTTGGTATTGCAAGTCGATTAGCAGCACTTGTTGAAGGATTCACTATGTCAGTAAGCGGTGTTTTTCTGCCGATGTTTAATAAAATGGCTGCTAATAATAAAAATATGGAACACACTTTTTTAAAAGTAACCACGATAAATATTTTAGTATACTCTTGTCTATACTCAATACTCTTTGCATTCAGTGCGGCTTTTGTACAATTATGGGTAGGCCAAGAGTTTTTAAAATCTATCCCGATTTTAAATGTGCTTATTTTTTCATGTTTATGCCGTGCTGTTTTTCAATCAATTAGAGATTTACTCTTTGCACAAGCAAATCATAAATACCTGTCATTTGTGAGTATGTTTGGAGCAATATTTAATGTTGTATTGTCAATTATTTTAGCCAAGCAATACGGACTAATTGGTATTGCAATTTCAACAAGTATTAGTTTTCTTTTGTCAGATGTGTTACTTAGCTTGCTAGTAGTTAAAAAGTATAACGATTTTAACCTAAAACCTGTTGTTCTGCAGTTTATAACGGCGTTGATTCTTACTTATAGTATTGGTTTTTTTGGTCAGTACATGATCGAAAAATACGTCGCCATTACTTGGGTTAATTTACTGTTATTAGGGGTTATATTTACGCCTTTAATTATCACTATTAATATGTTTATTTTTGTCGATAAAGAAGATATTAAGTTCTTGTATGGTAAGTTAAGGTTGAAGCTGATTAAGTAATAAATCATTAGAAGATTAAGTAAGGGAAATGCTTAAATATCAGCATTAATTATCTAATGCTTTTTCATAACTCATCAGTACTTAAATATAAATACTTCCAACCGGCTATTAAGGCTGCAGAAGCTTATAAATACTGAAACCAAAGGTTACTTCATGCCATACTTAAGCATTCAATACGCCAAGAGAGTATATAAATAGAATATAGCTTGGAGAGCAAGTATTTATAGTAAATCATAGTTTCTTTATTTGGGGTTCTCGATATTATTGATGAATAATTCTTGCGGGATTACCTACGACGGCTGTATTGTCAGGGGGAGGCTTTTACGACTACAGCACCTGCACCAATCGTTACATTATTTCCAATCCTTTACACTACCTAAAACAATGGCCCATGAGGATGTCTTCACGTTATCTCCGATGCAAGGTACACCTAAGTCTTCGCTATTTTCACCTTTACTATTGTAGTGATATAGGAATAAACTTTACCATAAGTTGCTTTTTTATATATCACTATTGTTCCAAAGTGAGGTAAAAATAGCCCTCCCCCAATTTTCGTTCCCCTGGGGATCTGTACACCTGAAATAATTCGAGAAATTTTATAGATTGGAACATGTGCTACCCATTTATTATACGTTTGTTTATGAGAACTTTATCTCGGAATGAAATAGAATACCGGCATTGGAGAACCCACACTTTTTAATGCAATTGATTGATGCTTTATTATTCGTCTAGGAAGGTTCAATATATAAATTTTTGATTGAAGTTTTGACTGTGCGACAAAGCTAGATAATATTTTTTCATACTAGGGTAGAGTTGCTTACTTCTGTATTCGGCAAACGTTAAAGAGCCATGTATAACCCAATAGGTCGTTGTTACATGTGAGGTTGATTCTGTTATTTTAGATAGCCACGCTATACTTGCCGTACATTCCCCGATACTAGCGATAGCAATAATCTGGCCTGCTTCACGCTTAGAATTCATTTTCTCTATGTATTTAGAGCCGTATTTTTCTTCAATTTGTACTAATAAATTTTTTGGCAAGCTCTCGTCATGCATGAAAAGGCTGATACGTTTGTCATTGACTACTTTGTCCGTTTTATTACTCACAAATAATAGTACAATTTCTACACCTAATTTTTCTAATAATACTGTGCAGGCGAAATAAGCGACTGTAGACATGAAGCCTTGATTTCTGACTCGGGTAATTATTTTTTTAGCATGATTTATATTATAGTTCGCTTCACTAGTGTTTTTTCCATATCTGATCAGCACTTAAATATAAGTATTTCCAACCTGCTATCAAGGCTGCTAAATTAAGACTACAAAAACTTATGCATACTGAAGCCAAAGGTAACTTCAGGCCATACTTAATCATGCAATACGCCAAGATAGTATATGAATAGAAGATAGCTTGGAGAGCAAATATTTGTTGGTAGATAAAGCCATTTAATAATAAGCTAGTTGCTAGCATTGCTAGCAAGCTATAAGGCATTATTAATCGTAAAACTTTATGTGAAAAAAATTGAAAGAATAAAGGATTACGTAGAGGTGACATTAACCAAGGTAACTTAGATATTAACTGAAAGTTACCAGCCAATGTGCGGACCTTTCGGTGGAACTCCTCTGCGGTTGAAGACGAGCTAGTATCAATTGCTATGGCTAAAGGTTCAAATTTTATTTTGTAACCTTTATCTACAATGGCCATCGGAATGAACATATCATCTAACAATATATCTAACGGAATATCTGGGATCAGAGAGCGTTTTGCCATATAAATTGCACCGGTTACGCCAAGCATAGAATGGAGTTCGCTTTCTTTTTCTCGAATCCACTTTTCATACTTCCAATATAACCCTGGATCACTTTCATTATTATCGCTATCTGTTTCGATTTTCAAATTCCCAGAAACAGCACCAATATTAGCCCCGTCAATTAAAAAGTGTTTTACCATATTTTTTAAAGCGTGAGTGCAGAATGTTTGTCTAATATCCGCAAATGCAATTAAGTCGGTTGTTGCTTGTGATAATGCAATAGCTAGAGCATTAGATTTTCCCTTATTTTTTTCATACTCTATAAAAGTCAAATTAGGGTGGTTTAATGCGTTAATTATTGCTGCTGGATTATCTGTTGAACCATCAGAAATTACGATAATATGGATTTTATCTTGTGGGTAGTCACTTTTTTTTAAGTTATCTATTCTTGCTTTTAATTGGTTAGCACCATTATATATACATAGAATAATTGAAAGGGCTGGTAATTCTGCATCTTTTAATTCAGGCAGTTTTGTACGCGACTTTCTAAATGTTAGCACTTTAAGTATTAAAGGATACCCTACAAAGGTATATGCTAATATGAACGCACAAGACCAAAAAATTATATCCATGTATATTTAAACCTATTTTATTTAATGCATGATATTTTACATAAATAAAAGTATAAGTAATACAGCCTTGAGCAAAATAGTCTATGAAGTTAAAATAGTTTTTTTGTGCGCTTGAATTTACTTAAGGGACTTATGTATGAAGTTCGTATTAATTTGCCATGATGACGAGCCCTTGACAAATGAAGGGATGGCAAGATGGTTAGCGTCATTTTCAGAGTTAGCTGGCATTGTGATAATCTCTGAAAACTCATCACGGATAACAAAACGTATAAAAATGGAGGTTAAACGTTCAGGCATTCTGGGGTTTGTCGATGTATTAATGTTCAGACTCTATTATAAATTATTCATGGCTAAGCGGGATGTTAAATACAATTTAGAAGCAATAAATGAATTAAGGCTTAAATATCCTGAAATCCCCATAGATACTAAAATACATCAAACACAGTCACCTAATAGTGATGATACAATCGCTTTTTTACAGTCTATTCCACATGATTTCGCTATAGCCCGGTGTAAAAGCATTTTAAAGGAAGATGTCTTTATTCAAGCTGAAATAGGCACTTTTGTTATGCACCCTGGGATTTGTCCAGAATATAGAAATGCTCACGGTTGTTTTTGGGCGATGGTAAATGAAGATTATGACAACATAGGGATGACCCTTTTAAAAGTAGATAAGGGGATAGATACAGGCCCTATATACGGTTACTTCAAAAACGATTTTGATTTACTACAAGAAACACATAATACGATTCAAGCTAAAGTGGTCTTTGATAATTTAGATGCCATTAAAGATAAGTTCATTGAAATTTACCAAGGGTTAGCTGTGCCACTAGGTGTGGAGGGAAGACATTCAGGAACGTGGGGGCAACCATGGTTAAGTAAATATATTCTATGGAAAAATAGTTATGTAAAAGGCCCGAGTAAATGAAAGCAATAACGTTATTGTATCATGATGTAGTAAAAAATAATGATTATCAAAGTTCTGGTTTTCAGAGTAGTGATGCAGATTATTACAAATTAGATGAAAATGAATTTATTGCACAATTAGATGCAATAAAAGCAAAGTATAGCTATAAAGCGGAAGACCTTACACTGCTTCATAAAAATGAACAAAATGATATTGCTTTCTATATTACATTTGATGATGGAGGGAGCAGTTTTTTGACCACTATTGCTAGTTTACTAGAAGCTAGAGGCTGGCTCGGTATTTTCTTTATTTCCACCGACTATATTGGGACACCAGGATTTTTAATAAAAGAAGAAATTGTAGAGTTACGAAAACGCGGTCATGTCATTGGTAGTCATTCTTGCTCTCACCCAAAGCGCATTAGTAGCTGTAGTTATCAAGAACTAATAAATGAGTGGAAAAAAAGTAAAGAAAAACTTGAAATTATTTTAGGTGAAGAAGTTGAAACAGCATCTGTGCCAGGAGGTTTTTTATCTAAAGATATCGAACATTCGGCTGCAGAGGTGGGTTACAAGTCTCTGTTTACTTCAGAACCTCAGAAAACTATTTACGAAATTGATGGTTGTCAGATAGTTGGACGTTATGCTGTTACGCGCGGTACGTCAGCAACACAGGTATTAGCGTTGGCCAGTAAATCTTTAACGATCGCACAAATATGGCAGTACGCTTATTGGAATCTTAAAAAATTCGCAAAAAACAATTTTTCATCATTATACGCTCGATTTCGACTTAGGATGCGTCGATAAAATCTAGCTAATTAAAGAGCAATTTTCAAGGCGAGATAAACCACAATAATGATGGCCCAGCTATAGAATATCGATTTGATGACTAATGCTTTATTAATAAATTGGCTAAGTTCGGGGAGTAGCTTGACAACTCGGTAATGTGACGCGATGGTCATACCCATAAAAATAAAAAGTAAGACAGTGTATGAACGGCTTAGGAAGAAGCCCGTTACCATAAAGCCCGTCATTGAAAAAAACAGGGTTTTATTAATTGCTAATTCATTTCTTTGTTCTTCGGTTAAGTCAACTTTAAACTTTGTATGTTTAATGAATAAAAATCCTGACATGATGGTAAAAACTAAGGCTCCGCCCCAAAGGCAGTAACCTATAAAACCAAGCTCACCAGCAACTAAAACGTAAGAGTTATGTGCAGTTAAGCCGTGATGATCAACAAAGGCGCCTTTACCGATACCTAAGGGATAAGATATTAGCATTTGTATGCCAAAATACCAGGCTTCAAGGCGTCCTCGCGCCGACTCGTCAACATTACTTTGTAAAATAAGTAGTACCATTAAAGCAATTGGTGCAAATAATAGCGCAGCAAAGAATAACTTTTTTCCTGCTTTCATCACTAAGTAGTAAGTGCCTATAAGGGCCACAACACCAAGTGCTGTACCTCTTGAGTGAGTTATATATACGCCATAAAGTACGCAAACAAGTATTATGAGCATCATTGTTTTTGTAAATAATTTTCCTTTTGCATAAAAATATAAAATAAAGGGAATG